>JBOGUE010000158.1:0-4228 GCA_050695955.1 Thermomicrobiales bacterium
CGGCGATGACCGGATCGAGGACATGCGCGGGGTCGAAGAGGTCCTCGACGACGACGTAGCCCTCCTCGTCGAATTGGGCGCGCTGCGTGGTGGTCAGGTAGGCCACGGTTGTTCCTCCCGGTTCACGTTTGGCAGCGACGCTTCGTTGCGCCGAGGCACCGTCGGTGGTCGGGGGCATTATGCACAACTCCACCCCGGGACGCGCAATGGGTATACCTGATAGATGGAGCCTGATGCGCGTCCGGAATGCATCGTGTCTGACTGTCGCCTGACGACCGGAACAGGAGCAGGGGGCAAATATCGACGGATGACGGCGCAAACGCCCCGCCATGCGATTCTCTCTTGCGTTTGAGCACGAACCTGTAACAATTGAGCGGCACAGCAAACCGGTCTAGTCGGTGCGACACGCGTCGGACTAAGGGCAATCGAGCCTTCGCGGGCGAACGCGGATCGGCTGGGGTCGATGGCCCATGTAGAAGCAACCGACGTCGATTGCCGATTTGGTTGTATGGGAGAGAGTCATGCGCCCAGCGCTCAAGTCGCGCATCGTCCCTTGCCTACCTCTCTTGCTTGCTTTGCTGCAACTGATGCCCGGTTCGGCGGCGTTCGCGTCCGCGGGGCAATATACGAGTCCTCAGTTCGGCTATGAGATTTCGTGGGACGCCTCTTGGACAAAGGAGTCGGAGGCGTCGGTCCCAGACTACTATGATGAGTTGTTCCTTACTCAAGGCACTCAGTTCCTCGTCTACCAGGGATACTTCACCGATCTATCCCCAGATGCCATGTTTAAGTGGTTGATCGAAGGGTGGCGCGAGACGGTACCCGACATTCGGGTAGTCCAACCATATCAAGAGCCTCCGAGTCGAATCCCCGCGATCGTGACATTCACGGATGAGTCAGGCTTGTTGATCGAAGAGATCGTCACCATCTTGCAACTCGTTGCTGGGGAGAGCATGTTGTTCGTCTTTCATGGCAGACCGGCGAGTGAAACACCTGAACCCGTGGACGGGGTAGCTCTATACACCAGCCCAGCACTTGGGAACGCAGGCGGCTTCTCGGTCGCTGGTGTCGGTCAAGGCACGTGCGAGTTGGTCGAACTCTATCCGGGCTATCCTGGCTATCGCGCCAACCTGCCAGGGATGGTTGGGCCAGGGGACACCGCATGCCTGAACGACTTGCAGGCGCTTGATCCGAACTTCTCACGGAATCGCGAAGATCAGTTGAATCTCGAAGCGGCGCGTCGACTCGGAGTGACGAGCGGTTTCAAAGACTGGACCTGGGAGACGTGGCTCGCCATTGAGGCTGAGCGAGGGTTCTTGCCAGTCTGCTACTCCTGTATTTTCACGAACAATGGCGCTCCCCTGCCGTCGTTGCCACCCGGAACCGATCTAAACGACCCGCGCATACGCATCGGTCGATACGGTGAACGGTCAGTGGCGCTCCGATTTTTCCATGAGCGCGGATTTGATTTGTCGCTGGCACACGACGCCCCAACCGATAATCAACTGCGCGCCCTCCTAGGAATATCCAATCCGGGAAGGTATCTGACGGCCAGTGAAGTCGCGACATTGCAAGAGGAGTTCCTAAAGCAATGGTACGGCGTAGATGGGCCTTCTATGTCCGGATACTTGAATCCAGGCGTACTGCTCGACAGCCTATTCCACCAAGGCGGTTACTGGCCGACGCCGTCGAGTGCTACTGAGGCCGATCAATACTTCATGATCGCGGAGGGTGTGTTGGCGGTTGGAATTGGGATGAGTGACGATCTAACTCGACAATTGATGGCTGAGGTTGACCAAGCTTTCTTGTTGTGGCGCGTTGAGGGCGGCTCAACCAGACCGAGCTTCGGGCAATGGCTGCGCGATGCGGGTGTTGGCTGATAGTCGGGTCGATCCGACGGTGCGACCTCCATCGGCAGATCGCACGAGCACTCGGGTCTAGGAAGGTGTGGGCCTGCATTCCACACGGCTCTTCAGCACTCGTTCGGCGAGTCCTGCCCGAACGTCGTTCGCCCGCCGGTCAATAAGAGCCTCGCGCTCCTCGTCCGTCTGGAAACGCGCCCTAAGAGTCGGGCACGATCATCGCGCGACTAGCGGCCAGGACGCGTTCGCCCAGTGTCCCCCACGGTCGCGGATCGAGCGTAGGCAAGCCGGCACGCCGCGCTTCGTCCGCGAGCCACCTGCCGAACAGCCAGTTGGCGCGGGCATTGGCGCGCAGGTCCATCTCATCCCGTCCGGTGATCCCCCGACCACGCGCCAGCATGGTGGCGAGGATGGTCTGTTCGTCCGCCGGCACGATGCAGACCATGCGCACGCGCCCACCCGTTTGTTTCTCGTAATGCTGCACGTCGGGGCGGGCCAGCACCGAGGGAAGGATGCCGTCCCCTTCCAGCACGATTGGCTCGGCGAGCGCCAGGTGATTCGTGATCACGATGCCGATGGCCGGCGAGAGAACCTCGCCGACGCCGATGAAACCGTTGCGCAACCGCTCGGGCGGCAGCCGCCAGACGTTCGGCGTTTCATCGAAGAAGTACAGCTTCTCGGTATCGCCTGGTTCGGGCAAGGTCACGCGGCTCCACTGCAGCGCCAGCCGCAGATCGTCAACTTGCAGCCAGGGCACGCCGAGGTGCCGGGCGATCTGCTTGGCGACGGTGGACTTGCCGACGACCGACGGACCGCCTATGAGCAACGCCGTCCACTCAGGTGCGCGATCAGCTATCATCGAGCTATCCCAACCCCACATCAACGTAGCGAAGGCGCTCGCTCTTGCTGTCCGTCAGCGCAGGTACGGCGGTCTAGTGGTTACCATACCGGCCTACCCAGCTGGTGTAGGTTCCGCTCCTGGCCCGGTTGCGAAAGGATACGCCCATGACCGATGCGAACTCGGCTGCCAGTACGCGCACCTCGAGAATCATCAGGGCTCCACGCGTAGCGCTGTACCGCGCGTTTCTCGACCCGGCAGCGTTGGCCGTCTGGCTTTCGCCGGGAGAGATGACCGGCAAGGTCCATGAGTTCGACGCCCGCGTCGGCGGCGGCTATCGCATGTCGCTTTTCTATCCCGCATCCGAGCAGGCGTACCGCGGCAAGACCGCGGAGCGGGAAGACCGGTTCACGGCCCGGTTCGTGGAGCTCACGCCCCCAACCAGAATCGTCCAAGCGATCACCTTCGACTCGACGGATCCCGCTTTCGCAGGCGAGATGTCCATGGTGGTCACCTTGGAGGAGAGCGACGGCGGAACAGAAGTAACCATCGCGTTTGAGCACATACCGTCTGGCATCCGACCCGAGGATAATGAGGCCGGCACGCGGTCGTCCCTGGAGAAGCTGGCTCGCTATATAGAGCAGGAAAAGAGATGACGGCGCCAAACATAGGAGCAATCGATGTGACCGGTGTTCAGCCCGCGGCGCAGGCGATTGTCCGACGGCTGGCACGGGTCTACCTCGATCACCTGGGTCCGGCGCTGGAGACGCTGGTCGCGCACGGCTCGGCCGTCAAGGGCGGATACATACGCGGGTCGAGTGATGTCGACGTCGTCGCTTTCGTCGAGCCGGAAATCCTGACGTCGAGTGGTCAGCTTCCCCTTGAGCAGGCGCTGGATCTGCATCGCGATCTGGCGCGGATCGATTCGGCGCCATTTCGCTATCTCCAGGGGTACGTCTACCCGATCGGAGGACGACCTGGCCCCGGCTTTATTCCCGGAACCTTTCATGTCGTCGTCGGTGCGGGAACCGTGCCAATCGCGACGAGCGACGAACTCCTACTGGAGGCCCGCAAGGCGCTTGCCGCACTCGATCCGACCGTGCTGACGACGCGACTCAGCAACGCGTTGCTCGATCATGGCGAGGGGCGGCTCTTCAGGCAGATGCGCTTCCTTTGCACTGACGTCTGGCCGGCGATGTACCACGTCGCCTGCGTCCAGGAAGGCGATGGCATGGCGGCCTGGCAACGGACGAAATCGGAGGTCGTTCCAATACTCGGTGACGATCCGATCGTTGGCCCACCGCTGCGGCGATGGGTGGATGCGGTGACGCGGCATTATGCGGGCGAGGAGACGGTTGAGACGGCGCTGGATGGGATTCGAGCGGGGGTGGCCTTCTTGGAAGCAGCGGCCGAATGGTGGCGCTGCCGGGCGAGCAATCACGAGGATAAAGTCTGAAGGTGCGCGTGATGGAGACATTTCGCGCTGGTATGATCGCGGCGAATGAGGCGTTTACGCACGATATGGACC
>JBOGUE010000159.1:0-10087 GCA_050695955.1 Thermomicrobiales bacterium
GGGCCCGGCCGCCCTCGGCCGCGCGCCTGAGGGCCGTCAGGCGCGCCCGATCGGGCGCCCTCCCAACCAGCGGGGGGGCCGCCGATGCGCCCAGCCTGACGCCCCACGTCCGCCGGTTCCCCTGCCAGCGACAACAGTTCCTCGTAGGTCTCTTGCGTCCGGGCCGATGGCTCGACGCCCAACTCGCGCTCCAGAGTCGCCGCGCAGACGTGGTACACGTGAAGCGCGCGGGCGCGGTCCCCGCGCGCGTCGTGCAGGCGCATCAGGAGCCGGTACGTCTCCTCGCGCAGCGAGTCGTGTCGCAGGAGCCGCTCGGCGTAGCGGAGTGCCTGGGCGTGGTCGCCGCCGGCCTCGAGGAGCGCGGCGAGGCGTTCGAGGGCATCGAGAAAGCGCTGGCGGAGCCGCTGGCGTTCACCGAGGAGCCACTCGTCGTAGCGTCCCGCGAGCAGATCGCCCGTGTACAGCTCGACGGCTTCCCGCAATGCGGCGAGGCCGCCGTCGGCAGCTTCTCGCTCCGCGCTCGAGGCCGCGTCCGCAAAGGCAGCCACGTCCAGCCAGAAGGGCTCGTCCATCCGCCACCGAAGCGTGCGCGGCGTCACCTCCAGGAACTGGTCGGCGTCCGGCAGCGCGCGGCGGAGGGTATGCAGGACGTGGCGGAGGTTCGTCCGCGCCTGCGGCTCGGTTGAATCGGGCCACAGGAGGAACGCCAGATGCTGACGCGACTGGGGCGCATCTTGATGGAGGAGGAGGTAGGCGAGGAGCGATTCGGCGCGCGCGGACTCGACCGGTGGCAGGGAATCCTCGCCCCGGCGCAGGTCGAACTCGCCAAGCAGCCGGATGCAGAGGATTGGCGCACCGTCCCGCACGGCCAGCGGAGAACGGCCGGCGCGACGCATCGCCGTCCTCTCGTGCGGAAGAGCCATCGCAGCCTCCTGCTCACCCTGGGATGTCAGGTGGGACGGCCAACTCCCCCCCGCCGCGTTCCCGGCGTGCATGCGTTCAGTCGCACGATGCGTCGAAGTCGTTACGATCGTCTACCCTGCTCGTGATGATACACGAGCGTGATTGGGCGCTCCGCGGAACAGTGCAAGAAAGGACCAAGATGAACCCAGCGCCGCCGATTCCCGCCCTCACCGGCCCGCAAATGGCCGAGATAGACCGGATCATGTTCGAGGAACTCGGGCTCGACGTGCTCCAGATCATGGAGGTAGCCGGACTCGCGGTCGCCGCCTTCGCGCGGGAACGCTTCTTCGATGATGATGCACGGGAACGTAGCGTTGTCATCCTGGCTGGATCTGGCGGGAATGGTGGCGATGGTCTCGTTGCGGCCCGGCATCTGCACGGCTGGGGCGCCGCGGTCGAGGTTTGGTTAGGGCGGCGGCCGAACCTGGCGCGAATCGGCGGGCATCAACTCGCCATCGTGGAACGACTCGGCATTCCCATCCACGAACCGGCGACCGCGCTCGGCCTGCCGCCGGCCGACCTTATCGTCGATGCCCTGCTTGGCTTCAGCCTGGCCGGCGCCCCGAGTGGGCCGCCGGCCGATCTCATCGTGGCCGCGAACAACCACCCCGCGCCCGTGTTGGCCGTCGACCTGCCGTCCGGCTTGGAGGCGACCGAGGGCCGCGTCTTCGATCCGTGCATCCATGCCGCCGCGACCCTCACGCTCGGCTTGCCCAAGACCGGGTTTTTCGCCGCGCCGGCGCGGAACGCGATTGGTGAACTCTTCGTGGCCGACATCGGTGTGGCGGCGGCCGCGTACGCCCGCCTGGGCGTCACGATCGGCCCGATTTTCGCCGGCGCGCGGTGGCTGCCCGTGCCCACGACAGACGCGACCGAAGGTGACGGAAATCACGCGTGATCGCCCGTGACCGGCCTGTCAGGCACCGGCAACAGGGATTTTCGGCCTAAATAAGTGCGATTACCCCCTAGCTAAGCGCGCTTCGATCAGTTAACATGGCGTCCGGAACCCAGCTGGTGTCCTGATTGCTCTGACCGCACGGTTATCCCGGACGTCCGAGCAGTCATGCCGGAGCGTTTCGACCGTGGCGTCCCGCGACGGCGCGGGGAGTGCGGTACGCGCAAGTTCCAAGGGAGGGAAATAGGGATGGCGACGACAGAAGCGTATTGCGTCAAATGCCGCGAGAAGCGGGAGATCAAGGACGCCGAGGAAGTTACGATGAAGAACGGCCGTCACGCCCTGCAGGGCAAGTGCCCGGTCTGTGGCACGAAGGTCGTTCGCATGATCAGCAAGAAGTAGGCGACCTCGCGTCACGGGTCACCACGCGAACGCCGGGGCAATTGCCCCGGCGTTCGGCATTGCTCCGTCCTCTTCCCACCTCGCCGTCCTTGCCGCCCTAGCGTTTCCGCTGCCGATACCCGGCGGACACGGCGGCGTCCTCAGTGGCAAAACAGATCTCTGGAATGGTCACCTCGTACGATGACTCCCCCGGCCGGTGGAAGATATGGGAGTTGGCGTTGCCCTTGATCGGAAAACCTTCGGGACAGACATTCGTGCCGTCGCCCTCCACCCAACTGGATGCGATGGAGGGCATCAGGTTCGGTCGTTTCTTGGCGGTCGCGGGTTCCTCCGTCGTTGTCGCCTCGTCGCCGCGCTCAACACCCTTCGTCGCCGTTGCGTCCGGCGCCTCTCCCGCGAGCGCGTCCTGCCATGCACGAGGTTCGGGAGCGTCCCCGGTTTCCGCTGTCTCGAACGGTGGCGCCTCGGTGATGCTTTCCGCCACCGATGCCGCCACATCGGCCGCCGCGACTTCCGCGCGCAACCCAACCGCTCCGAGCGTGTCTGCATCGGCGCCTTTGGTCGCGCCGGCCATCGGCTCCGCGCCCGCGGGCGCCGTCGCCGCGGCTGCTGGATGCTCCGCCCGCCCCGGCGCCTGCACCGGGAGCCACTCCCCCAGATGCCCACCGGGTCGCCCGCTCATCTTGCGATCGAACCAATAGAGCCCGGCGGCGAGCGCCAAAAGCAGCAACCCCAGTAGCTGCCACCGCCGCTTGCGCCGCCGCTTCGTCTCCCGCGAACGGTTAAACCTGCCTGTCATCGCTACCTATCCCCTCGATCATCCCCAACCACAGCACCGAACCCGCTTGCAAGAAACTGTCCACCACTCGGGTATAATACATGTGTGGGACTTTCCCACGAATCAGGAGCGCATACGATGGCCACAACGTCAGTCAAGGTCGATCCGAAGGGACGACTGACCATCCCTCGTCAGTTACGCGAGCAACTCAACATCGAGTCAGGCGACACGCTCTTCGTCGAAGCAGACGAGGAGCACAACGTCCTCCGCTATGTCAAGGCAGAGAACCCCTTCGAAACGCTCGCACGGCACGCGCTGGCCGAACGAGCGGCGGGGCGCACACGAACGTTAGCAAGAGTTTTTGCGAGAGGAGACCGGCTAATGGCCGTGCAATTCATCTTGACCGACTATGTGGATCAAGCCCTTGCTTCGGCAGCCTACGACAAGCTCGAAGACGGCACCTTCGCGGGAAGGGTTCCAGAATGCCCGGGGGCAGTGGCCTTTGGGATGTCGCTACGAGCATGCGAGGATGAACTTCGCTCAACGCTGGAGGACTGGATTCTTGTCGGCCTGAAGCAGGGACATCCAATGCCGATTGTTGCCGGCATCGATCTGAATAAGGAGCCGACGCTTGAGCCGCTGGACTCCCTGTAAGCGAAGGGACTTCATTCGTCGCATACAAGCACTTGGATTTGACGGGCCGTATTCGGGAACCCGCCATCAGTTCATGCTCTACGAGCATCATCGACTTGCGATTCCGTCAAATGCGGAGTACTCGGTGCCACAGTTGAGGTTCATGCTGCAAGAGATCGAGCGTTTATTGGATCGCCCGATATCGGCGGACGAATGGGCGAAGCTCCGCACGAGCGAGAGCGATTCATCCAACGCGGTGAACTGACGCTTCAAGTCTACCGCACCGTCTCCCCTAATAGCGTCGCCAGCAGCGATACCGCGACCGTCGTGCCGCGGCCCGTCGGGTCGAGGAGCGGGTTCAGCTCCACCCAATCGACCGACACGAACGGCAGGTCGGCGGCGCGCGGGCGGCGCGGCACCTGAGATGCTTCGCGAACGGTCAGGCCGCCGATCACGGGTGTGCCGAGTGCCGAGTGCCCAGTGCCCAGTCGTTCATCGAGCGCCATCGTCTCATGCCAACTGGGCCTGCATGATCCGCCGCGTTCCTGCTCAACTGGCTGGGCACTGGGCACTGGGCACTGGGCACTGGGCACTGGGCACTGGGCACTGGGCACTCACATTGCTTCCGGCGCCGCGATCGCCAGCAGCCCTAACCCATTCGCCAGCGCTTGGCGCGTGGCGGCGACAACGGCGATGCGCGCCGTCCGCGTGGGTTCGGGCGATTGCAGCACCGGACAGGCGTGGTAGAAGTCGTTGAAGCGCTTGGCGAGCTCGTAGACGTAATTTGCGATCAAGAGTGGCCGGTACTCCGCTGCCGCCCGTTGCACCTCGTCCGGCAGCGCCGCGATCTGTTGCAGCAGACTCAACTCCTCCGGCCTTATCTCCCCGAAATCGAGTGCTGAGAGCTGAGTGCTGAGTGCTGGATATTGGATGCTGCCGTCTTCCGCCTTCCGCCTTCCGCCTTCCGCCGTCCCGTTCGCGTGCTCCAGAATCCGGCACGCTCGCGCGTGCGCGTACTGGATGTACGGCGCGGCGTGACCGTCGAAGGAGAGGGCTTCCTCCAGATCGAAGGTGACGACCTTGTGGTTGTCGCGCGCCAACATCGCGTACTTCAGCGAGCCGATCCCGATCTGCCGGGCGACCTGCTGCCGCTGCTCGGCCGGCATCTCGGCATTCTTCGCTGCGATGATCTCCTGCGCCCGCGCTAAGACGACGTCGCGCACGTCCTCGTAGACCGGGACGTTTCCCTTCCGCGAGGAAATGATGCCTTCCGGCAGCCGCACCATCTCGTAGCCCAGGTGGTAGGCATGCTTCGCCTGCTCGAACCCCGCGATCTCGAGGATCTTGGCGACCTGCTGGAAGTAGAGCGTCTGCCGCACGTCGACGACCCAGATCGCCGTGTCGACCCCGTAGTCCTCAAACTTGCGCCGCGTCAGCGCCAGGTCCTTCGTGGCGTAGAGCGTCGTGCCGTCCGACCGCAGGATCGGCGCCGTGCGGTACGTTTCCTGCTCCAACCCCAGCTTCTCGTCAATCTTGACCACCGGCAGACCGTCGCTGATCTCGGCAATGCCTTGCTCGAGCAGGTCCTTGGCGATCCGCCGGCCCTCTTCCTCGACCTCGCTCTCGAAAAACCAGACGTCGAACTCGGCGCCGAGCTCGTCGAAGATGCGCCGGAAGTCGGCCATGCTCCATTCGCGCGTCTCTTTCCAGAGTGCGACGAACGCCGGGTCCTGTTCTTCCCAGCGCCGCCAGGTCGCCTTGATCTCCTCCTGCCAGTGCGGCTGGTCGAGCCACCAATCCACGTGCGCGTTGATCTCTTCCCACCGCGCCAACCGCTCCTCCGGCGTCATCGACGGGATCGGCTCGCCCTCGACCGGCACGAACGGCTTCTGCTCCACGACCTCCCGCCGTAACTGCTCGCCGACGATCGGCCAGAACTTGACCACAATGTCGTCCTGCCGCAGTTGGCGCTCTTTGAGCTCCTGACCCTGCGAGACGACGCCGAGGAGGTAGGCGACGTCCTCGCCCAGCTCCGGCCCGGTCGACGCTTGATTGTGCTGCCGATAGAGCTCTTTCAACATTCGGTCGATGGCGGCGATGAAGACCTGGTCCTCGGTCGAAAGCAGGTGGAGGAAGTCGATCAACTCCTGCCGGTAGGTCAGCCGGGCGTCCGACTCGGCGTAGACCCTACCCAGCCAGCGCCCCTTTTCGGCCGCCTCCGCCGGCTCCTGACCCTTATGGAACCGCTCGTAGCACCAGAGGCACTTGATGACGTGCAAACCGATGTCGCCGATGTAATTGGCGTCGGAGACAGCGTACCCGGCCGCGCGCATGATGCGGCTGACCGCGACCCCGAGGCAGGAGTTACGCAGGTGCCCGACGTGGAACGCCTTGTGGGTGTTCGGCTGCGAGTGCTCGACCATCACCGAAGTCGTTGGGCTTGCCTTCGACGAAGTCGTGAGGCTTGCCTTCGACCGGTCGGTCCGGGCCGACCCGTGGCCGTAGCGCTCGCCTGCGCCCAGCACCTCGCCGATCAGGCGGGCGGCGACGGCGTTGGCGTCGAAGTAGACGTTGATGAAGCCGTTGACCGCCTCGACCCGGGCAACGCCCGGCTGCGCCTGCACCTTCGCCGCAACCTGTTCCGCCAGCGCCTGCGCCCGCTCGCGACTCGCCTCGCTCGCCAGCCGCTTGGCCTCCTTCTTGGGGAGTCCGTCGAGGGCGCCGGAGACCTCCAACTCACGCCTCGCGACCTCGCCCGCCAGCCCGTGGCAGACCGAGGAGGCAACGCCCCAGGTCCCGGCAAAGGGCACTGGCCGCAGGTCGCGCACCCGGGCGTCGAACCCCAGGTCACGCAACGCGCCCTCGATCGCCGCGGCCGCCAGCCGCTCTTCCTGCGCCACGATGCCACCCTTTACCGGTTTCGCTGCCTCGACTATGCTCATCTGTGCCTCTCGTTGCTGATGCTCAACAAAACGCGCCACCGTCATGATACGGCGGCGCGGTGGGACGCGATGCTACTTCCTCGCGGCGTTCCGCCGCGGCGCGGGGCTGAAGCCGCCGCGCTGACCAAACTAACCCGGCTCAAGCCGGCTGGGAGGCTTGTGGCCACGCGGCCCTCTGCAGAGGGCTGAGTTTGGTCGGCCCGGGGATTGATCCCCGGGTTCTCGGCTGCGGAACGTTGTCGTATTCCTACGACCGTCCTTCGCCCGTCACCTGCTGACGGTTGCCGAGGTCGAACGGCTCGTCGGAATCAGGCTCGGCGGCGGTCAGCGGACGCACCAGCCAAGCCACGCCGCCGAGGAGGATCACCAGCCCAGCGATGGCGCCGATGAGTTGTTTCCACCCGAACCCTCCGCCGCCGCCGCTGACGCCGAGGTCGTCGGCGAAGACAGCCACAACCATCGTCACCGCGCCGATCAGGATTAAGACGATCGCCAGGACTCTGGCGGTCGGAGCGTCAGAGGACCGAGTCATGGATGCGGGGCTCCGTCAATACTGCCTCTGTGCCGCGATGGTACGGTGCTGAGCCATCAACCATTCAAGGAGACGCCAGGCGCCCGCCCGTTTGGTCGTCGGCCTCGCGTGCGGCCGAGTATAGCACGCGCGTGAGGCGTTAGGGTTGAGGCGTTAGGCGGTAGGAGCTTCGTCGTTCCCCTTACGCCTAACGCCTAACGCCGAACGCCTAACGCCTAACGCCTAAATACCGTACCCAACAACGCAGCAGATACGACGCGGCAGTATTGCGGCCGATGCCGAGCGGCTGCTCGCCCTGGCCGCCCTCGAACCGGAGCGTCGAGACGATCAACCGGCCCGCGCCCCAGCGCAGCTCGGTCGCGTAATCGTGGACGCGCAACGTGCGCGTGTCGACGCGGCGGAGGATGGGGGAGGCGTCTCCGCCAGCGGCGGTCGTATCGAGCGCGTGGTCGGTCGCGCACCCGAAAAACGGTAAACACGGACAGTTGTCGTGCGGGAAGTCCTGCCACGCCGGATGGTCCTCAGCAACTCGCACGGCCTCCCGCCAGAACGGCATCGCGACCGTCGGCAATGGCCCGAGAGGCCCCGCCTCGGCTTGCAGCAGAATCGCTGAACCACCGTTTGTTACGAACCGGTCGATCTCGTCTGACCAACTTGTGGCGACGACGACCTCAGCGCCGTCGAGAGATGAGCGCAGCCCTGGCGCTAACGTCCACAGATCACTCAACCGGCCAAGCGGATCGACCAGGGCGGCCTCCGCGACGTCCACCCAGACGTCACGCGGAAAAAACCAGAGCGGCCAGGTGTTGCTCGTCGTTTCTCCGCCAATATCGACTGCCGCATGGAATACCACCTGCCGTGGGCTCCTCACCTCCGGCGCGACGAACTCGGCAATCGCTATCTCCCGCACCGTACCGGGCGTCAGTGTAAACGCCGACACCGCCTCACCGCGTGCGAACGGCGTCTCTCCCGGATAACCAACTGACCACCGCACCGCGGCCCGACCTGATGCAGCGCCGTAATGCGAAAGGACCAGATGCGGCCGGACAAGATCACCGGCCGTGAGGCTGAACGTGTCCCAATAGGCGGCGCGATCTCCTCCGGCGATCCACGTGCGCCGCTTGTCCCACCCGAGCGCCAAAACCTGATCGTCGTTGAACGCCCGAAAGGCCGCCGGGTCGAACTTGAGCCGTCCGTGGTCGTCCCACATTCCGGCCGTGCTGACCGGGGTGTCGCGCTCGCCTGTAACGACATACCCGGAAATCTCGCGGTAGGTCCGCGTCAGCTCGAGGATGAACTTGCGGTGGATGAGCGCCTGCTGCTCCGACCAGCGCGTCAGCTCGTCTGCCCGCTCCCAGTATCCGCTCTCCCGTAACCGCCGTTCGTGGTCGACGACGTCGTACTGCCAGCGCGCCCCAACCGGGTTGTGTCGCTCGTCCTCCTCCATCCACCAGGGAGGCCCCGCCGCCGCCTCCAGGAACGGCCGCGGGTCGCGGAAGGTGTCCAGGTCGCAATACTCCCCGAAGAACCATGGCATCTCCGGCCGCCAGCGGGGCGTGAAGAAGTCGATCAAGTTGCGGAAGAAGGGGAGATCGCAATAGAAGTGGTAGTCATAAAATTCTGCGTGCTCGTTGAGCGGCCCTCCGTACGCCTCGCCGGAGCCGCTGTTGTCGCGCACCAGCGCATCCCCCACGAGCGGCTTCACCCGGTCGTGGAGCATCCCCAGCAGGTCGGCGGTGACGTCGCGCCCCTGTAACTCGCAGCCGAGGGTGTAGAGCATAACCGATGGGTGGTTCCGCGCCTGCTTTGCCAGCCGTTCGTATTCCACCGACGTCTGCCGCGGAAAGAAGGCGCTCGCCTTCGGCAGCCACATCGGAAACTCGACCCAAAGCAGCATCCCCAGTTCATCGGCCAGCTCGAAGAAGTACCGCGGCGGGAACCAGAGACAGAGCTTCACCCCGTTGTAGCCGAGCCGCTTGAGTTGCTCCAAATCGGCGCGGACCCGCTCCGGTCCCGGATTGCTGTGCAAGTTGTCGGAATACCAGCCCCAGGAGAGCGCCATCCGCGGGTAGATCGGCCGCCCATTTAGCAGCAGCGTCGTCCCCTCGACTGCCACCGATCGCAGACCGAAGCGAACCGTCTCGTGGGCGTCGTCCGCCAGCTCGACGCGGGCCGTATAGAGGTCAGGTTGCCGGGGAGACCAAGGGCGCGGCTCCGGTAGCCGCGTGCGAAATCCGACCGTTCCGTCGCCGTCTCGGCGTTCGCGAAAATAGGTAATCCCGTCGGGGTCGGCAATCGTCAGCGTGACCGGGCTAGAATCTGACAACTCGACGTCGACCTGCACCGTCCCATCCGCCGCACCCTGAATATGCACGCCGCTGATGACGACCGGTCCTGTCGCGACCAGGCTGACGTCCTGCCAGACGCCGCCGAAGATGTGCCCCCAAACGTACGGGAGGAACCCGGCCAGCGTCTCGTCGGTCGGGAACGACCCCGGCACCGGTTCAGATCGCGGTCCATCGCTCAAGCTGGCCGGCTTCTCGACCCGAACCAACACCTCCGCCGTCTCGCCCGGCCTCGCTACGCCGGTTATCTCAACGTCAAACGCATCCCACAACCCTGTATGCCGCCCGACCTCATCTCCATTGACATAAACAACACAGTCGTAGCTAACCCCCCCAAACCGCAACCACAACCGTTTACCAGCAAACGCCGCCGGCACGTCGAGTGTCCGCCGATACCACGCCGGCCCCGACGTGTTCTTCGGCAGCCCCAACGCCTCCCAGCACCCCGGCACCGAGATTGGTTGCCAGCCGTTTTCGCCGTTCAGCCGGAATTGCCATTCGCCTGAAAGCGAGATTTCGGTCATGTCATTGCCCTGAATGAGTGAAATACAGGCCTGACTTCCACGAACCGTGTAGGGGCGGACCTCCGTGTCCGCC
>JBOGUE010000160.1:0-3737 GCA_050695955.1 Thermomicrobiales bacterium
CAGCGGCAGGAGGTCGGGGTGATCTCGGACCAGATGAAGCGGCTGAAGATGGCGCGGCCTTCGAAAGGTTCCTGGGAATAGAACTCGCCGCGACCGTTCTCGAAGCTGCCGATCATGGGGATTTGGAGGACGCCGCTGACACTGTCGGCCCAATAGATACTCCACTGGCGCGAGGCGGGGTCATAGAGGCGCAGGGTTATGCCGTGCAGGGGGCCCGACGCCCGCGCGAAGGTGATCTCGTCGACGTTGCCGAGCCCGCCCAGAATCGAGCGCATCTCGGCGATGCCCCCGCACGTTTCCCATTCAGTGCATCCCTTGAGGCGTTCCCGGAGCCGCCGGCTGTGGATCTTCCACGTGCCGACGTAGAAGTCGAAGTCGGTGCGTCCATCCCGCTCCACAGCGGCTGGCTGTTGCTCGGTCAGCGTGGTCATGTCTTCTCCAGTGTCACGTCCATAATGATCGGGTCGATTGCCGATTCTTGGACCATCCTATGCGACGAGTGGTACTGCTACAATGACCATTTCAGGCTCGCACGAAATAACCATTATAGTGTCGTCATGGATTCCTACATCCCGTTTGATCGGGCGTCCGGGGCGCCCTACTACAAGCAGATCTACGACGGGTATCGCGCGGCGATCCTCGGCGGGTTGCTGCGGCCGGGGCAGCGCCTGCCCTCGACGCGGGCGCTGGCGGCGGAACTGCAGATCTCGCGCCTGCCGGTGTTGAACGCGTTCGAGCAACTCCTGCACGAGGGATACATCGAGGGGAGGGTCGGGGCTGGCACCTACGTACGAGCGTCGATTCCCGACGACATGACCAGGCCGGTCGTGGTGCGGCCCCCCCAGCCCCCCAATGCTGGGGGGAGACGAGAAACGACGCACTCCCGTCGTCTCCCCCCAGAATTGGGGGGCCGTAAACCGGCGATATCGCCTGGGCCGAGCACGACGAGCCGAGACGACGGGTTGGGAGCGTTTCGGGTGAGCTTGCCGGCCCTCGGTGAGTTTCCGCGGGCGACTTGGGCGCGGTTGGTGAGTCGTCATGCGAAGCAGTTGCCGATTGAGCTGATGGCGTATGGCGATCCGGCCGGGTTTCTGCCGCTGCGGGAAGCAATCGCCGAGCACCTGCGGACCGCGCGGGCGGTGCGCTGCGAGGCCGATCAGGTCTTGATCGTGGCCGGGTCGCAGATGGCGCTCCAGATATGCGCGCTGGCGTTGGTGAACCCCGGTGACGCCGTCGGCGTCGAGGAGCCGGGGTATCCGGGGGCGCGAGACGCGCTGCGGGTCTCCGGTGGGCGGTTGACGCCGATCGCGGTCGACGCGGAGGGGATTGACGTGGCGGCACTCGCCGCGGCGGGTTTCCGGACACGCGTTGTTTATGTCACGCCGTCGCATCAGTACCCGCTTGGTGTCTCGGTGACGGCGGCGCGGCGACTGGCCTTGATTGACTGGGCGGAGGGCACCGGGGCGTGGATCTTGGAGGACGACTACGACAGCGAGTACCGGTACGCCAGCCGGCCGCTGGGCGCGTTGCAGGGGATGGATGCGGCCGGTCGGGTGATCTACATCGGGACGTTTAGTAAGGTCCTCTTCCCGGCGTTACGGGTGGGGTACGTCGTCGTCCCGCCGGAGTTGGTGGAGACGTTTCGGCGGTTGCGGGAAGGACTCGACATCTTCTCGCCGACGCTCTATCAGCTGGTGCTGACCGATTTCCTGAACGACGGGCACTTCGCCCGCCACCTGCGGCGGATGCGCGCCCTCTATCTGGGCCGGCGCAACGCCCTGGTCGAGAGCCTGCGCGAGCACGCGGGCGATCTTCTCGGGCCGTATAACACCGACGCCGGATTGCACCTGACAGCGCTTTTACCGCCCGGCGTGGAGGATCGCGAGGTGGTGCGCCGCGCCGGGCAGCACGGCATCAGCGCCACGGCGCTCTCGACCTGTTATCTGGGCGACGCGTCGCGTAGCGGTTTGATCCTTGGGTTTGGCGGGGTGGACGAGGATGAGATTCGCGTGTCGGCGCGGACATTGGGGAGCGTGATACGAGGGATGGTCGCGGAATCCTAACAGCAGGACAAAGTGAGGCTAGGGACCGCTGTCCAGCAGTGCCTAACCTCTCATGAAAGGTATAGTCATTTCGGATCCATTGTCAATTATGGCAACCAGTGCGGGTGAGCGCCAGAGCTTTGGGGACACCTCGGTTGCACACGTCGTGTGGGTGCGGACCTCCGTGTCCGCCCCTACAACGGCCGTGGACAAATCGAGCCAAAACGCTGGCGCGCGCCCAACCAGCGCTGCCTGGCGCGAGGAAAGTCACAGCATCTAGGTAGAGGGTTTCGTGATGTTAACCGCCAGTGGTCGTTCACATCTGGCACAAAAGTCGGATGCGTGCTATGATTGCACAACGTAAGGGATGCGCGGGTTCGCCGCGCGACAGTACGCCAATGAACCCCACTCTTTGAGAACGCGCAGCGCGGGGGAACGTCGAGCCGTACTGACCGGCTCAGCCGTTTCCCTTGTGTCACCCGCGGGACGGCAAGTGTGCCGTGCCGCACCTCGATTCGCGCTGCGCGGCAGAGGTTTAACCTGTTGGTTTCCACAGTACAGGCACCCGTGGTGGGCGAGTCCGATGTCTCGTTCGCCGATTTGCGCCTGAGCAACACGACGTTGCAGGCAATCGCCCGCATGGGCATCGAAACACCGACGCCGGTCCAGGCAGAAACGTTGCCGCCACTGCTTGATGGCCGCGACGTCATCGGCCAGGCCCGGACCGGCTCCGGCAAGACTCTCGCCTTCGGCATTCCGGCGGTCGAGCTGGTCGACCCGCGCCAGCGCTCGATTCAGGTGCTGGTGCTGACCCCGACGCGGGAGCTGGCCGTCCAAGTCGGCGGCGTACTCGAAGAACTGGGCGCGGCGAAGGGGGTCAAGGTCGGGCTGATCTTCGGCGGACGCGCCTTCGGGCCGCAGCGCGACATGCTGCGGCGGGGCGTCGAGATCGTGGTCGGCACGCCCGGCCGCGTCCTCGACCTGCTCAATCAGGGCGGACTCTGGCTCGATAAGGTCCGCTTCCTCGTCCTCGACGAGGCGGACGAGATGCTCGACCGCGGCTTCGCGCCGGACGTCGAGCGGATCATCTCCCGCACCACGCCCGACCGGCAGACGGCGCTCTTCTCGGCGACCCTGCCCGATTGGGTGCGCAAGACGTCGGACAAGCATCTGAACCGGCCGATAGCAGTCGCCGTCGATCCGAACCCGGAGGACGCCGCGCCAATCGAGCACGTCGCCTACGACGTGCCGGGCGGCGACAAGCTGGGGGCGCTGCGGGACTTGCTGGACCACAGGGGCGAGGGTTCGATCCTCGTCTTCGGCCGGACCAAGCATGGGGTGAAGAAGCTGGCGCGGCAGTTGGTGACCGCCGGTTACCCGGTGGCGGCGCTGCAAGGCAATTTGTCGCAGAACGCGCGCGACCAGGTGATGGCGGACTTCCGCTCCGGCGCGGTGCCGATCCTGCTTGCCACCAACGTGGCGGCGCGCGGTCTCGACGTGACGCACGTCGAGCAGGTGATCAACGTCGAGCTGCCGGAGTCGCCGGAACTGCTGACCCACCGCATCGGGCGGACCGGGCGGATGGGCCGCCGGGGGCAGGCGATCACGCTCCTCGGCCTAGAGGACGGCGCGAAGTGGCGGCAGTTAGAGCGCGGCCTGGGGCGGCGCATCCCGCGCGCCCCGTGGCGCGGCGCG
>JBOGUE010000161.1:0-4464 GCA_050695955.1 Thermomicrobiales bacterium
TTCCCGGGTGTGGCCCCGCGTCCTACAATGGGCGTGGAGGTACTCTTCGACCGCGCTGGGTCGAGCGCACGGGGCATTTGAAGCGTTATCTCCATTCGCGATAATGGATAGATGAAGCGAGGTGACAGCGCCATGCCAGATCGATTGAAGACCATCCAGGTCGAACCGGGGAGCCAGCTAGACCAGCTCCTGGAGGAGGCGGTCGAAGCGACCATCCTCATCGAGAAGGCAGGCATGCGCTATCGGTTGGACCGCGTCGACGCGCCTATGCCGTCCGGCGCTGCGCCTCGTCACGGACCGGCCATCGCGCCGCGTGACGATCCGCTGCTTGGGCTGATCGGCATCTTGGACGAAGGGGAGCCGACCGATATCGCCCGCTTCAAGGATCGGTACCTCGCCGACGCGGCCGGCTCTGAACGCGCATCGCACGATAACTAGGTCGGTGTCCAAGTCCTTCCATCGTTCCGCAAGGCGGCCAGACACGGAGGTTTGCCCGCCTCAATTACCACGGCTCCACGACTTTGCCACAGCCCTGAACGATGGGCTGGGCGGCTTTCCGCCGCACGCTTCCGCGTCCTACAATGGGCGTGGAGGTATTCCCGAACCGTGCAAACGACCCGCTCCATCGACGATCAGACGCTCAGCGTTGACGAGAACGGCCGTCCCGCTTCGACAGCGACCCCGGACGCGGTCGCCGCGTTGGCCGAGCGTGTCACCGCCAACGTTGAGCGGGCGATCGTCGGTAAGCGGGAGGTGATCGAGCAGATGCTCGTTGCCCTCCTCTGCGAAGGGCACGTCCTGCTGGAGGACGTGCCGGGCGTGGGGAAAACGACCCTGGCGCGAGCGGTCGCCCGTTCGATCGGCGGCGAGTTTCGCCGGATTCAGTTCACGCCCGATCTGCTGCCGACCGACGTCGGCGGCCTCACCTACTTCGACCAGAAACTGGGCGACTTTCGGTTCCGCCCTGGCCCGGTCTTTGCCAACGTCGTCCTCGCCGACGAGATCAACCGCGCCACGCCCCGCACCCAATCGGCCCTGCTCGAAGCGATGGAGGAGCGCACCGTCACGATCGAGGGCGAAACGATGGCCCTGCCTCGCCCCTTCCTCGTCCTGGCGACCGAGAACCCGATCGAGCTCGAGGGGACGTGCCCGCTGCCGGAGGCGCAGCTCGACCGCTTCCTCCTCAAGCTCGCCGTCGGCTATCCCGCCCACGACGATGAGGACGAAATCCTCGCCCGCGACCAGGCCGGCAATCCGCTTGCTGACCTCGCCCCCGTCGCCACGCCGGCGGAACTCGTCAGCGCCGGCCAGGCCGCGCGCGCCGTCCATGCCGACGACGACATGCGACATTATGTCACCTCGATCGTGCGCGCCACCCGCGAACACGACGCCGTCGACCTCGGCGCCAGCCCTCGTGGCTCGCTCGCCCTCTTCCGCGCCGCCAAGGCCCGCGCTGCCCTCCACGGCCGCGACATGGTCTTGCCGGACGACGTCAAGGCGCTCGTCGGCCCTGTTCTCGGCCATCGCCTCATCCTCTCCCCGGAGGCGCGGTTACGCGGGCGCGACGTGCCGCGGGTGCTGGCCGAGGCGGTTGAGCGCGTGCCGACGCCAGTCGAAGGCCGGATCGGGCTCGCCGCCGCGCCCGCCAGCTCCGACGGTCGGGAGTAGGCCGCCATGGCGCCCCGTTGGTCGATGAGCCACGGCGAAGGTCGCGGCCGCAGCGTCTTCTTCAACCGCCTCTGGATCGGCGGCGCCGCGCTCGCGTTGATGATCGGGATGGCGGCCGGCGAGGCGGCGCTCGCCCTCCTCGCCCTCCTCGTCCTCATCACTGCCGGTCTCGCCTGGTCCTGGAATCGCTATGCCCTGGCCGGCGTCGTCTACACACGCGACCTCTCCGCGATCCGCGCCTTCCCCGGCGACGAGGTGACGCTGACCATCGGCGTGCGCAATTGGAAACCGCTGCCCTTGCCCGGCCTGGCGATCGACGACGAGATCGCCGAGGCACTGGCGCCGCTCGACCGCGAGACGACCATCGGGGCCGGGCCAGGCCGCCGGATCATGCACTTTGCCACCAGCATCCGGCCATTCGAGCGTGTCTCCTGGCGCGTCCCGCTCCGTTGCGAGCGCCGTGGCCTGCATGCCCTCGGTCCAGTGATCCTGCGCTCCGGCGATCCCTTCGGCTTCTTCACCAGTCGCCTTACCGTCACGGATGAAGCGGCGGTCCTCGTCTACCCACGCATCCACCCGATTGCCGACCTCGGGTTCCCCACCCGCCAGCCCTTCGGCGAGACCCGCGTCTCGCGCCATCTGCTGACCGACCCGGCCCGCGTCGTCGGCGCCCGCGATTATCGGCCGGACGACCCCTTCCGCTCGATTCACTGGAAGGCGACGGCCCGTCAGATGCGCCTCCAGGTCCGCGTCCACGAGCCGACGACCACGTTGCAACTCGGCGTCTTCGTCAATCTCGACACCTTCGAGCACTACTGGGAGGGGCTCGACGTCAACCTCTCGGAGTGGGCAATCGAGGTGGGCGCCTCGGTGACGGCCTGGGCGGTCGGGCAGCGGTACGCCACGGGCGTCTACGCCAATGGCATCGTCGCCGGCTCCGATCAGGCATTGCGCATCCCGCCGAGCCGAGGCCCAAGCCAACTCCCCCACGTCCTCGAAGGCCTGGCCAAGCTGACCCCCTACTCGACCCTCAACTTTCCCCGCCTGTTGAAGATCGAGGCCGGTCACTTCCCCTGGGGCAGCACCGCCGTCATCGTCACCGGCATGATGCCGGATGCCCTGACCGCCCACCTTGCCGCCATGCTCGCCGCCGGCCTCCGCGTCGTCCTCATCCCGCTCGCCGACTGCCCGGCGCCAGCCCTGCGCGGCCTGGTCGTACGCCGAATCGATACGCCGATGGAGCTGGCAAGTTGAACGCATGGCGCTTGCTTGGTCGAGGCGAGCCGGTGATTCGCCCGCCCGCACATGGGCACGGCCGCCTCGATTGGTGGACCGAGGCGCTCATTCTTGCGCTGGCGGTCGCCGAGGCGGCCGTCGTCTGGTTGATCGCCGACATCGTCCTGGCGTCCTCTGAGGGGGATCGACCGGCCGGTGTGCCGCCGCTAGTCGTCTTTCTCCTGATCTACGCCGCGGTCGCCATGCCGCGGTGGTTGGAGGCGTTCGACGTCTGGGATCCCTGGTTCCAGGCGGCGCTCGCGGCGACAATCGCGGCCACGACGCTCGTCGCGATCAAGCTCGCCTCCTACCCTGGCGTCGCTTGGATCGACACGGCCTGGGTCCGCGACGCCGTCCAGGCAGTGATCGCCCGGCCCAACGAGGCGGTGATCCCGGTTTGGGGCATGATTGTCCTCTCCGCCTATGCCTGGTGGCGGAGCCGGCGGCGCCACGACCCCGAGATGGAGACCGCTCACACCCTGCTTCGGCTCGGCACCATCGCGACCGTCGTCACCGTCGTCATCCGCGCGGCGGCCGTGCCTGATCAGGAGCATGCTGGCGCCGCCCGCGCCGTGCTTGTCTTCTTCGCCGGGACGTTGAGCGCGATCGCGATCGCCCGCATGCGACAGGAGCGTGGGCGGGCGGAAACCGTCGGCGCGGGGTGGCTGCCGGCCTTTCTCGGACCGGTCGGGGCCATCGCCGTGATCGCCCTCGTCGCCGTCGGCCTCTTCTCCCGGGATGTGCTCGATACCCTCCTCTGGATTCTATCGCCGCTCGTCTGGGCGCTCACGGTCATTCTTCGGCTGTTTGTGCTGCTGATCGCGCTCATTGCCTTCATCATCGTCTCGCCGATCCTTTGGCTCCTCTCGGGGCATACCTTCGATCTCGCGGGCGTCCGCATCTCGCCGTCGCCGGTCGGGCTCAACACCGTCGTCGACCGCGGGACCGACCACGCCAGCCGCGTGCCCGACCCGCTCCGCTATGTGTTCGCGTTGGCCATCCTCACCCTGCTGTTTTCGACCGCAACCCGTCTGGTGCTGCGCCACCGCCGCCGCCGGCGGCCGCCCGCCGATGAGGAGCGGGAGACCCTGCTCGACGCCGGCGATCTGCTGCACGCGCTGGGCAACCGCCTGCGCCGCCTGATGCGGCGCGGTCCCCGCGCGGTCGATGCGCTTGACGCCCTGCGCGGCGACAGCCGCTGGGCGCACTCGGTCGAGATTCGCGAGACCTACCGCCGCTTCTTGATCTGGAGCCGCGACCAACACGTGGCCCGCGATGCGCCCTCGACTCCCTTGGAGCACGCCGCCACCCTCGCGCCCCTCGTGCCCCGCGACCGCGACGACCTAGCAACCCTCACCGCCCGCTACAACGCCGCCCGCTACGGCGACCGTCCCGCCACCTCTGCCGACGCGGCGGCTGCCCGCACCGCCTGGCGCCGACTCCGCCGCGCCCCGGACCGGGGCTGACTCCCATGGCTCCCCTCCCCCCCGGCGCCCCCATCGGCCTCTACCTCCACATCCC
>JBOGUE010000162.1:0-3177 GCA_050695955.1 Thermomicrobiales bacterium
GTATCGCGGTCTGCTGGATATCGACGGCAAACGCCGGTGGTACGAATCTGACCGGCTGCCCCGTATCCTTCGTGTAGAAGAGGATCGTACTGCCGAGCGTCACCTCGTCGGCCTGGGCCGGCGCCCACGGCTCGCCGTACTCCTCCCGGCCCTCACGGCCCAGCCGATACCGCGCCCCGGCCAGATGGCCGATCAGCCCATCCCCCGTGCAATCGAGAAAGAGCGGGCTCGCAAAGCGAATCGATCGCTCCGAACCCATCATCCAGCCGACCACCGCGCGCACCCGGCGGTCGTCCGCTGGACCGTCCGCCTCGACGACATGCACGTCGGTGTTGAGAAAGAGCCGGATGTTGGACTCCGCCTGCACCAGCTCCAACACCACAAGGTCCCACAGGTAGGGATTCCCTTCGGGGTTCCGATATTGGTTCTCTAAAAAGAGCTCGCCGATGATCCCGTTCTCGCGCGCGTACCGATGCGTACCCGTCGCGCTGGCGCCGGAGACCCAGACCCGCACTTCGCTGCTGGAATTGCCCCCCAGCACCGGCCGGTTCTGCACCAGGGCCACGGACCGGCCCAGCCGCGCGGCCGCGACCGCCGCACAAACTCCAGCCAGCCCGCCACCGATGACCGTGACGTCGCTCCGAACTTCCTCGTTGCGCATGTCCGCGTTGCCGCTCCCCTACCGTGTGGTATATACAATTGCATGGATCAACAAGCGTAGGAATACACGAAACAGACGCAAACTATGTACTTTTTTTGCAGACCGCGACGTGCGCTGGAGCGTGCCAAATGACCCCCGCCGAACTGGCGGCGTTGCAGCCCGCGATTCACCGGGCCTACTCGTGGAATCGGAAGGCGAGCTTCGCCCTGCGGGAGGACCGCTCAGGACTGTGGGTCGCTTTTGCCATCGAGGATGGCTCGTTCGAGTACGGGATCGGAGAGCACCGTGGCATTGCTTCATTTGGCGACGTCATTCTCTGCCCGCCAAACGTGCCATTCCGTCGCCGGATCGTTACCCCTCTAACCTTTCACCACGTGATCTTCTCCTGGCTCGATCGGAAGAGCGGCGAACCCGTCGAACCCGTGAGCCTGGACCTCTGCGCCATCGTCATGCACGATACGAACCGCCTCGCCACCACCTACGCCCATCTCCGGCGCGTCGCCAATACCTCCGACGGCCACACCGACACCTGGACGAGCCACCTCTTCGACGACATCTGGTTGACCCACTGCGCGGAGGTCCTCCAGAACGAGCGTGAGACACCACGGCAGCACAGCGACGACCTCATGGTCCGGGCGCGTCACATCATCGAGCGCGACTACGCCGAACGCCCGTCGCTGGCGGCGTTGGCGGCGTCACTCGGACTGAGCCCCATGCAATTCACACGGCGATACCGGGCCGCCTTCGGGACAACGCCCATGCATGATCTCTCCCAGGTGCGGTTGGACGAGGCGCAAATGCTCCTCCTCGAAAGCAACCTCTCGCTCGATCAGATCGCGCGCCGCTGCGGCTACACCAACGGGTTCTATCTGAGCCGCGTCTTTACCCGCTGGTTCGGCGAAAGCCCGTCCCGCTTCCGAGCCAGCCGGCGCATCTAGATGATCGCCCTTGTCCATGCTGCTAAAATGCGCGTGCCCTAGCACCCAGCAGGAGTACGCGCGTGGACCACATGATCGACGGCGGCGACCGCGACTGCTTCGGCCCCGGCGACGGCTACCGCGTTCCCTGGCACATTTTCGACCTGCTCGCCGGAGGCGAAGAAGGTGGATGGGACCCGCAGTATAGCTATGAACCAGTTGTAGGGTAGTCATGAGCAATGAGTCCGCACAGTACCGCCAGCGCAAGTTCTTCGAGGACAACCCGACACTGGTCAGCACGAAGGTGGAGGACCAATGGTACGATCGCAAGAGCGTACGGATCGACCCATCCACGTTGGCGAACTTGCTGATCGCTTTTGCCAACGCGGATGGCGGCACAGTCGTCGTCGGCGTGGAGAAGGACGGCTCGGTTACGGGCGTCGACGACGCTGTTGGAAGAGTCAATAGGCTTCGACAAACGGCCATTGACCACACTTCGCCACCGGTGCGCCATACTGTCGATCTTATCCCTTGCTCGACGAGCAAGGGAATCTCGGACCATGTTCTCGTATTCGAAGTGCATCCTAGTGATCGGCTGCATCGAAATGGTCGCGGTGAGGTCTACAAGCGATACGGCGACCAAACGCGCAAGTTGGGAGAGGAGGAGGCACGGGAACTAGCGTTCGACAAAGGCGAACTCCCCTTCGATGGCATGCCCGCGCCTGATGTATCGGTTACCGACCTCAACCAGGTGACGCTTCGCGGCTTTGCCTCTGCAATCGGTGTCGGCGACGACGTTGAGCGGGCGCTACGAGTCCGCAGCCTCACCGTCATGCGAGACGGGAAACCTCTTGTAACATGGGGAGCGCTCCTGCTCTTTGGCACGACTCCTCAATCCTTGTGGCCGGGCGCATCGGTGCGTATTCTTCGATATGAGGGTCTGCGTCCGCAGCCAGGCACGAGATCGAATCTCGTCTTTGACCGGCGCATAGAAGGCACCCTCCCTTCTCAGATCGAACATGCACAACAGATACTGCTGAATCAAATCCGGGAAGTTACCAAGCTAGACGAGCAGACCGGTCAATTCGTGACGACTCCGGAGATTCCGCGCTTTGCCTGGCTGGAGGCAATTGTGAATGCGGTAACGCATCGCTCCTATAGCCTCCAAGGCAATTACATTCGAGTCTCGCTCTTTGATGACCGCATCGAGGTAGAAAGCCCTGGCCGCTTGCCCGGCCCGGTTCGAATCGACAACATTCGTCGAACCCGATTTTCTCGAAACCCACGCATCTCCCGGGCGCTTGCAGACTTACGAATCGTTCAGGAATTGAACGAAGGTATGAATCGGATGTTCGACGAGATGATCCAGGCCGGCCTGCCGGAACCTGTCCTTCAGCAAACCGATGCAGGCTTCAAAGTGACACTTTTCAACAGCAGCGAAGCGGAACGAGAACAGGTCGAGCAGATTATCGCTACAGTTCCACGTTCATTCGCCCCTGCACTCGATAGATTGTTTGCAGAAGGGCGCATTACAACCGGTGACGCGGCCCAACTGGCAGGAGTTAGTCTGCCCACGATTCGAAGGTACTTCCGCGAACT
>JBOGUE010000163.1:0-2983 GCA_050695955.1 Thermomicrobiales bacterium
ATTCCCAGGAAACTTGCAGACACGCTTGAGTTTCAGGGCGCATCGTTGAAATCGACGCGCGCCGGGGAAGGGGCGCGAGCCGCGGAACACACACCACGGCGATTCTTTGTTGATCCGACGAGTGCCGGAGGGTATCCCCATGGAAACGCGTCTCAGCCGACGCCAGTTCGAACGACTCTTGGTCACGGCGCCGCCGGGCGCGCTGGCGATCGCCTTCGGCGGTCAACGCGTGCTGGCGCAATCGGACGGCGAGGCCACGCCATCCGCGAACGGCACGCCGGTCCTGGCGCCGACCCCTGCCTGCGCTGACGAGGACGACCTCGAAGAGACACTGCCGCAGACCGAAGGGCCGTTCTACTCGCCCGATACCCCTGAGCGCACCTCGCTGCTCGAACCGGATATGCCCGGCACACGACTCCTCGTCACCGGCTACGTCTACTCGACCGATTGCACGCCGATTTCCGGCGCGTTGCTCGACTTCTGGCAGGCGGACGATGGGGGCGTGTACGACAACGAGGGTTTTCGGCTGCGCGGTCACCAGTTCACCGACGACGACGGTCGCTTCGAGCTGGAAACGATCGTGCCCGGCCTCTATCCCGGCCGCACGCGCCACATCCACGTCAAGGCGCAGGCGGCGAACCAATCGGTCCTGACCACCCAGCTCTACTTTCCGGACGAACCCGCCAACGATGCCGACGGCATCTTCGACCCAGCCCTCCTCGTCGAGCTGGACGATGCCGACGCCGACGCTGACAACGGCAAGGTCGCCTTCTTCACCTTCGTCCTCACCCAGGACTAATCGGCTGCGATTCCCCGGAGAGCCTCGCGCATGAGACGTTTCCGCGCCAACCGTCGCCTCCAAGTCATCGCCGTCCTGATCTTCATCCCCGTCCTCCTCGTCGCTGGTCTCGGTATCTACCTGGCGAACATGGCCCAGGCGTTGCCGTGGCAAGAGGAACCGACGCCGATCGCGGCCGACATCACCCCCTTCGTCAACCTGCCGACGCCGACATCGATCGCCGCAATCCCAGGCAGCAAACCGGTAGGGAGTCCGGCGGCCTCGCCCGCGCCTTCGGGCGGGACAACCTACGCCGTCGTCTCCGCCGAGTCGCAAGCGCGCTACGTCGTCCAGGAGACAGTCGGCCGCCTCTCGCTGCCGACCGAGGCCGTCGGCCGCACGAACGCGGTTCGAGGTGAGCTCGTGCTCGACGGCGAAGGGCGACCGCTGCCTGGTTCCGCGATCGAGGTCGACCTCCGCACCCTCCAAAGCGGCGAGGGCCAGCGTGACAACTTCATTCAGACGGTCACGCTCAAGGACGCGCCGCTGGCCAACTTCGTCGTCACCGGCGTCGAGGAATGGCCCGGTCCCCTGGCCAATGGGCAAGAGCAGGCGTTCCAGCTCATCGGCGAGATGACGATCAATGGCGTCACCAGGCCGGTGGTCTTCGAGGCGACCGCAACACGAACCGGCGACACCATCACCGGCGCCGCGAGGGTGACCTTCACCTGGGACGACTTCAACCTCACCGCGCCAAACGTCGCCGCCCAGATGATTTCCGTCGAAGACACGGCGCGGATCGAGCTCGACATCACCGCGAGGGCGGGCTGATGCGCTCCCACCCGCGTGTCCCGCGCGCGCCCCCAATGATCGACACCGTGTAGGGGCGCTGCTTGCCGCGCCGCAACTCCGCGCGCGTCGAAGACGCGCTTCGGCCAACGGCCGAAAACCGTTATCGCCCCGCGACCGATGCGTGGCTGTGCCGCGCGGGCGCGGCAAACAGCGCCCCCACACGATGCGCGTAGCGAACGTTGATGGATCTCACAGAGGAGACAAAACATATGACGCGATTGATGAACCGCACGATCTCGCGCCGTACGGGAATGAAGGCGGCAGGCGTCCTGATGGTAGCGCCCCTGGCCCAATCACCGTTGGCGGCGCTGGCCCAGGATGCCTCGCCCGAAGCTGTGGCGGAGCCGACCGCGAACGGCGAGATCAGCATCGTGGCCGAAGGGCTAGCCAACCCACGGGGCTTTACTTGGGACGACAGCGGCGCCCTTTGGGTCGCGCTGGCTGGCAGCGGCGGCGCCGATCCCTCGACCGGGACGCCGGTAGCGGGACCGGCCGGGCCGCGCTTCGGCGGCGAGACGGCGGCGATTGTCCAGGTCGTCGACGGGCAAGTTGAAACGGTTGTCGGCGAGTTGCCGTCGGCCATTGACAACTTCGGTCAGGTCTACGGCGTTGCCGACTTGGCCATCCTCGACGGCCAGCTCTATGCCCTATTCCAGGGCGCCGGCCCGAGCAACGGCAGCCCCGATTCGGCCAACGGCCTCTACCGGGTGACCGAGGAAGGCGCCGTCGAGCTTGTTGCCGACCTCGGGACGTGGCGGCAGGAGATCGAGATCGCCCAACCGGCAGAAGGGATCGAGCCGGACGGCTCGTGGTACGCCCTGACCGCCGGTGACGGTGTCCTCTGGGCCACCGAGGCGCACGAGAGTCAGCTCGCCACGGTCTCGCCGGATGGCACGGTCTCTCGCGTCGTCGATGCCTCGGTCGAAGACCCAACCTTTACCGACCTCGCGCTCGCGCCGGATGGCGGCGTCTACGCCGCCGGTCTCGGCCGCTTCCCCTACATCGACGGCTCGACCAAGGTCCTTCACATCGCGCCCGACGGGACGATGACTGACTTCTGGACCGGCCTGACGGCGGTGACATCGATCGCCATCGGCCCGGACGGCCTGCTCTATGCCGCCGAGATGACGACGAACAACTCGCAGGAGACGGTCATGCTGCCCGGATCCGGCCGCGTCGTCCGCATGACCGGTCCTGACGGCGTCGAACCTGTCGTCACCGGCCTGACGTTGCCGGTCCACATCGGTTTCGGCCCGGACGGCGCGCTCTATGTCGCCTCACCGGCCGTCGGCGCCGACGCTGGCGCCGGCGCCATCCTGCGCGTCGCGCTGGCCGGCGTCGCTCCCGCGGCGA
>JBOGUE010000164.1:0-15055 GCA_050695955.1 Thermomicrobiales bacterium
ACGTCGTGAGCGATAGGATGTCCTGGGGCGACCGGCCGGCGCCAAAGACCTTCGGATCTTCGATGGGGTCATCGCCGAGCCGGTGGAAGAACGCGTGGCTGTGGTAGGACTCCTCTCCAGGCGGGACCGTGCCAAGTTGGGGGTAGCGGGTGTAGAAAAACGCGTTGCCGTCTGGCACCCAGGCGACACTGCTGTACCGCGCTCGCTCGATGGCATCCGCATGGATCGCGGCCGTCTCGGCGTCGAGCACTCGCAGCGTGCTCCATTCGTCGCCATTATGGGATGTGCCAAACGCGACGCGCCGGCCATCCGGTGAGGGATACCACCAATCGAGCGCGACCAACCCCGCCTCGTCTGCACCATTTGGATCAAATAGCAGGCGTTCGGGGCCGTCGGCGTGGTCACGGGTGAAGAGTGCCGGTTGATTCTGGTCGCCTTCCCGCTTGAGATAAAAAAGTCTGCCGCCGGCGATCGCAGGAGCGGTGACCGTACCGACCTGCAATAGTTCGGCCAGCCTCGCCTCCAACTCCGCTCGTCCCGCAACAGCATCGAGCAGTCGCCGCGTGTAGGCATTCTGCTCGTCCGTCCAGCCGCGCGTTTCGGGACTCGACGCATCCTCGAGCCATCGGTACGGGTCACGAATCTCGATGCCATGGATCGTCTCCACAACCTCTTCGCGGCGGGATGCTGGCATGGTGGTCTGCTTCATCGGTCGCTACCTGCTCCATCTCTGATCCAACACAAGTCGTCGCACGGACGATCCTATCGCACCGCCCACCCGAGGGCGATGGCTGATAGGATGGCGCGGGTACGGCGGATGGAATCCCGCTCGGTCCGCGTTGCTCGGTAGATCGAGAACAGGATACGGATCTAGGAGATCGATGAGTTTCGAACAACGATGGGATTATGCCGAGGCACTCCGCGCGATCTGGGAGCGATCGGCCTACGACCGAGGTTTTGTCAGCAACCCGTTCTGGGGAGACGCGGCGGCGACGCTGGGGTTGCGCCGCACGGAGCGGCTGCTCGAACGCCTCGGACGGCCGCAGGATGGGTGCGGCATCATCCACGTCGCCGGGAGCAAGGGCAAAGGTTCGGCCTGCGCCTTCGCCGCCGCTATCCTCCGCTCGGCGGGATACCGCGCCGGCCTCTACACCTCGCCCCACCTGCATAGCTTCCGTGAGCGCATCGCCGTCGACGGCGAGTCGATCGCCGAAGATGCCTTTGCGGATCTGACGCGGACGGCGCTGTTCGAAGCGACATCACTCGAACAGGACGAGCCGGAGCTTGGCGAGATCACGGCCTTCGAGCTGACGACGGCGATGGCGCTCCGCCACTTCGCCAACGAGGGATGCGACCTTTCCGTGGTCGAGGTCGGCATGGGCGGTACGCTCGACTCGACCAACGTCGTGACGCCGCTCGTCTCCGCGATCACGACCCTCGACTACGAACACACCCGCGTCCTCGGCGACCGGATCGAGGAAATCGCGGCCAACAAAGCCGGCATCATCAAGCCCGGCCGGCCGGTCGTCGTTTCGGCCCAGCCGGCCGAAGTGCTCGAAGTGATCGAGCGCGCGGCAACAGACGCCGGCAGCGATCTCCTCTTGTCGGGCCAGAGCTGGGAAATGACCGGTTCCTGGACCGATTGCATCGCCGAGGGACCGTGGGGGCGGTATGAGGGCCTCCGCTCGGGCCTGGTCGGTTCGCACCAAGTCGAAAATGCCGGCGTCGCCATCGCGGCAACCTGGCTTCTGAACGGGCACGGCTATTCCGTGCCCGAATCGGCCGCACGCGGCGGCCTGGCCACCGTTCGGTGGCCAGGCCGATTTGAGGTTGTCGACGCCCCCGATCGGCCGCGGATCATCCTCGACGGTGCCCACACGCCGGCATCTGCCGCCGCCCTCGCCAATGCGTTCCGCGAGATCGAACCCGAGCGGGCGGCGGCGGTCGTCCTCGCCGTCATGGCAGACAAGGATCCGCTGGCGATGGCGCGGGCACTGGCGCCGGTCGCGACCGCTTTTGTCGTCACGTCGACCCGAAATCCGCGGGCAATGGGAACCAAAATGCTCGCTGAGGGGTTAAGCACTGTAGAGAAACCCGTGGTGACGGCGGCCGGCGTGCCGGCCGCGCTGGCCGCGGCCGAACGCCACGCCGGACCAGAGGGACTCGTGATCGTCACCGGTTCCTTGGCGACGGTCGCCGAGGCGCGCGAGGCGCTCGGGCTGGGCACGCCTGACCCCGACGTCACGGGCTAGGGATCGCTAATCCCGGCGTGGACACCCGTTCCGCGGCGGGCAATCCAGGTAGCCGCGCGGCGCTATCACGGGTGTTCGATGCAGTAGACTGACAGTGCCGGTTTGGCGTCACCTTTTGCCGCGACCGGCGGCTTTGACGGTTGGAAGGCGCGCTGGACGAATCCCTGAGCATGATTGCAGCCGTATACCCAACCGGATGCGGTCACGGGGTTGCCGGGCCGGCGCGCGTGGGGCAGATGCCCCGACGACGATGATGCCGGCATATACTGAAGCCCCTCCGCCAAACCTGGTCGAATTGAGCGACGCCGACTTGATCGGGCGTGCGTCAGAGGGTGATGCGCGCGCGCTGGAGGTGCTGTACGACCGATACTCGCGAGTGGTTTATTCCTTCGCGCTGCGGATTGTCGGCGATCCCCAACTCGCGGAGGAAGTGCTGCAAGAAGTCTTTTTCCGCGCTTGGCAGCAGGGTTCGGCATTCAAGGCGGCGCGTGGCTCATTCATCACTTGGCTGTTGAGCATCACGCACAACATGGCCATCGATGAAGTACGCAAGCGCCGCCGCCGACCGCAGAAGGCCGATGCGGAGGAACCGGAAACGGTGCTCGCCGCGGTCCCCGATTCGGGTCCGGACGTGGAAGACGAAGTCTGGCTCTCGAGCCTGCGAGACACGATCGGCAATGCACTCGAGCTGTTACCGCCGGCACAGCGAACGGCCATCGAGCTTGCATACTTTCAGGGTTTGACGCAACGAGAGATCGCGGCGACTTTGGATGAGCCGCTCGGCACGATAAAGACCCGGATGCGCCTGGGATTACAAAAGCTTCGCGAGCATCTGGGCGACGAACTGATCGAACCATTAGAACGGAGCGAGGTAGAAGTGTCGTGAGCGAAATCACCGACGATTTGCCGTTCGGTCGCGGAGGGGCGACCGGCGGCGCGCCGGGGCCGCATGTCGCGTGCGCCTACGTTCATGACCTGACCGCCGGTTTTGCGTTCGGCGCGCTTGATCCCGATGAACACGTTGTCCTCGACGCCCATTGCAACCGATGCCCGCCCTGTGCTCATCTGCTGGACCAGGCGCGCCAGACGGCCACCCTGCTTTCATTCACGGCGCCGCCCACGCGGCCGCCGGCACACGTCAAAGCATCCCTCTTCATCCGCATCGCCCACAGTATGCGCGACGAACCAGAGGCGACACCCGCTTTCACCCTGCCGAGCCCCTCGACTCTTCCCGCGGCGGCCGCGGCCCCCTTTCGAACGAACGCCGGCAAGCGGGCCGGCGGCACACAGGAGCGGCGGTTCGTTCCGCGGCTAAACCAGCCGAGGCGAATCTTCGGCAGCCCAAGCTTGCCGAGATGGCAATCGGTCGTGATCCCCCTGGCGACCGTTCCGCTCGTACTCGCACTCGCCATCGTCGGTGGCTTCGCCGTGACCGCGCAATCGCGAGTCAGCGATCTCCGGCAAGACCTCTCTCGTGCCCAGGGCGAGGCCGAGCGACTCCAGGCGACTGTCGACGCCATGGATGGCTTCGTACGGACCGAGGACGCTATGGTCTACAGCCTTCCCGCGCGCGAGGATGGCTCGTCACAAGGCCAAGGCAAGGTGGTCGTCAATCCCGGCACCACCGATGCGATGCTGCTCGTCTGGGGCCTACCGCCGTCGACGAGTGGCGCAAGCTACCAGGTCTACCTTGAGCGCAAAGGCGGAAAATGGGTGCCGGCCGGCCAGTTCCACGTCGACAATGAGGGCCGCGGGACCGCGGTGCTCGCGCTCGATCAACCCTTCACCGCCTACGAAGCAGTCCACGTCAAGCCATCAGGCCGGCCGCAGATCGACGAAGGCAATCCAACAAGTGGGGGCGACACCCTCGCGACGCGCATCGACCCCAACGTCGGCGAACTCCTCGATACCGATCAACCGAAGACGCGCTGATGCTTCCGTCGTCCTGATGCTTGATGACGACAGATGTCGTGCTGACTACGCGTCCTCGCGAGCGCCGGCGCCTTTCTTTGCGCGTTCCTTTTCGGCCAACCAAAGCTCGTCGACTCCGTATTGCAAGACAAAGAGGCGGCAGAGACGTTTCCACCCAAGGTCGGTGTAATAGCGCTTGAAGACCTGGCGTACGTCGTCCACCGACTTCGCGCCGTCGAAATCCGCATCAATCTTCTCCAGTAGTTCCCGCGTGATCTCTTGCGGCATCGTCGCTCCTCACTCCTCCCGTCATCGACCGTCCTTGTTTTCTACTCTACACGCTGGCCGCGCCGCGCGGCATCGTCCCGCCCTGTTTGCGCACAACCGGAAGGGCGCACTATAGTCAGGTGGTGACGGCATCGGACGTCGTATCGTGGTGCATTGTGTACCAACATCAAGGGATGAGAAGGCCGGTGGAAGGGAGCCCGCGGACCGCTCCGCAATCTGCACAAACCGTGGCAACGATCGATGCCATCGGGACCCCAGCCCGGCCACTGCCCGATCGCGCGCGGACCGCCGAGCGCGCGACCACTGACACCGATGTCGCGACGTCCGGCTGGCCGCCGATCCGCGGCATCAGCGTCGTGATCCCCGTCTACAACGAAGAGGGAAACCTCGGCGAGTTGCACCGCCGCCTCGCCACCGTCCTCGAACAGGTCGGCCATCCGTTCGAGATCGTCTTCGTCGACGACGGCTCGACCGACGCCACTTGGCGCACCATCGCCGACCTGCGCGCCGTTGACGAACGCATTGTTGGCCTCCGGCACCGGCGCAACTTCGGCAAAGCGCAAGCCCTTTCCAACGGATTCGCCGTGGCCCAAGGCGACGCTGTGATCACCATGGACGGCGATCTGCAAGACGACCCCGACGAGCTACCCAACTTTCTGGCGAAGCTGGACGAAGGCTACGACCTGGTCTCCGGTTGGAAACAACGGCGACAGGATCCGCTCGGCAAGACCGCCCCCAGCCGCGTGTTCAACTGGACGGTGCGCAACGTCTCCGGCGTCCAGTTGCACGACTTCAACTGTGGCTTCAAGGCGTATCGGCAGGACGTGGTGCGCTCGATTCGCCTGTACGGCGAGCTGCATCGTTTCACTCCGGTGTTGGCTGACGCGGAGGGCTTTCGCGTCGCCGAACTTCCCGTCAAGCACCACGCCCGCAAATGGGGCAAATCGAAGTACGGCTGGTCGCGCCTGGTTAAGGGGTTTCTCGATCTGCTGACGGTCACCTTTCTCACGAACTACCGACAGCGCCCGATGCACCTCTTCGGCGTCCCTGGCCTGGCCGCCGGCGTTCTCGGTGTGCTCATCGGCCTCTGGTTGACCTTCGAACGCTTCATCAACGACGAGCGCATCGGCACCCGGCCGCTGCTCATGCTTGCCGTCCTGCTCGTCGTCATCGGCGTCCAGTTCTTCGCGCTCGGTTTGCTCGGCGAGTTTTTGGCGCACGGACAAAACGCCCACCGCGCCCGGCCGCTGACTGTCGTCCGCGAAACAATCGGCGTCCCACGGCTCGCCGAACGCGAGCGGCACGACGTTGGGTGATCCAGCCGGGCCCGAGGAGCAATCCCCCGGCCATGGCGGCCTCTTGCGCCGCTTGGCAGCGATTCCGACTCCGCTCGTCTTCCTCTTTTCCGTTGGCATCGCCCTCGCCATCCTCTGGCGACAGGGGTCGTTCAGCGACGTCATCGACGCCGCGCGCCGGGCGAATGCGCTCGCCATCGCGGCCGGCCTCCTCTTGTACCTGATCAGTCTCGCGCTCCTCTCGGTTCGCTGGCACATCCTGGTCGTGATGATCAACGGCGTCTCGCGCCTTCCCCGCGCCGCCGAAGCGTTCCTGACGTCCGTTGTCGTCAATTACGCCGCCCCCATCGGATTGGCCGTGCCGACGCGGGCCGCTCTCACCAAGCGCGCGCTGGGCCTTTCCGCCGGACAAACTGGTGCGGTCGCACTTTGGGAGGTCGCCCTCGATGTCGCCGTTCTCAGTCTCTTGACGCTGGTCTGGCTCGTGATCATTCGCTCCGACGCCGGCGAGCTGGGCCGGCCATCAGACGGTCAACTCACCGCCGGGGCAGCCGTTGTCGTCGCCGGCGTCCTGCTCCTAGTCGCCGCGGCGCTCTATCTGCGACGCAAGAGCCGGTGGTGGGGCCGCCTCCGCCATTTGGTCCAGCACACGGCCACCTATCCCCTTCGCCGTCCACGCGTCGCGGCGCTCGCCGCTGGCGCCTCGATCGTCTACTGGCTCGGGCAGGCGATTGTGCTTTGGCTCCTGCTCGAGGCGCTGACTGATGACGCCAGCCCGTCCCTCGCGCTGGGCGTCGTCAGCATCCCGGTGCTCGTCGGCATGCTCAGCCCGGTGCCCGGCGGCGCGGGCATCCGCGAAGCACTCATGTTAGCGGTCGCACGCGTCCACGACGCCGACACCGGGGCGGTACTTCTCGCCGCATTGGCGTACCGAGTGGCGCTCTTCGCCGCCATTCCGGTGCTCTACGCCGGAGTGCGTATCTGGCTCAGTGTCGACGGTCCGGCTTCGCCTACCGCGCCCGGACGTGGCACAATGTCCGCCGCCGCACCGGACGACCGATCCAGCGGCTAACGACCGATCCGACCCCATGCAGGCGAGAGGACGAACGTGACCCACCTCGAGCAATCCAGCACGCATCCGGCCGGAGCCACGGTCGACACCAGCAACTTTCGCAAGCACACCCACGCCAACCCGATTCAGCGCCAACTGATCGACCGGTTCCACCGCCGGATCATGGCCCGGATCGCCGAGCTTACCCCAGAGCGTTTCCTCGACGCGGGCTGCGGCGAGGGGTTCGTCGCCGAGATCTTGTTGCACCGGTTCCCGACCCTGCCGATCGTCGGGTTCGACTTCAATCCAGCGTCGGTCGAGGTGGCGTCGGCTAAGAACCCTACTGCCACGTTCACCACCGCAAACATTTTTGAACTACCGTACGAGGACGGCGCCTTCGACGTTGTCGGTTGCTTCGAGGTCCTCGAACACCTGCCCAACCCATCGGCCGCGCTGGCCGAGCTGGCACGGGTCGCCCAGCGAGCGGTCGTCCTCAGCGTGCCGCATGAGCCGTACTTTTGCTACGCCAACCTGGCGCGGGGCAAGAATCTCGACGTGCGCCCGCGCGGCAGCGACCCTGACCATCGCAACTTTTGGAGCCGCCGCGCCTTCGGCGAGTTCGTCGGGCAATCGCTCGACGTGGAATGGCTAGGTGGGTCATTCCCCTGGACGATCTGCGTCGCGCGAAAACGGCACGCTTAACCACCGGCGACCTCCCCATCGAGTGCCGCGACGTGGTACCCTAAAAGCTGTCTTCCTCCTCTTATGCCCGGCCAGACGATGACGTCGAGAGGAGGCGCCGGACGTGAGTGTCCTAATTCGATCGTGTCCCACCTGCGGCCAGGCTAATCCTGCCGTCAGTATCTTTTGCCCAAACTGCGGGCTCTCGCTCGCGACGGTCAACCCGGTCTCCGTACCCTCCACAACCGAAGACGCCTTTTTTGACGTGCCGGCGTTCCTGCGCGACGCCGGGCGCCGCAAGCGCCGTCGCCGTGACCCGGTGGGTGGCGCCGGCTGGTCCTGGATCGGCGCGATTCTGATCGCCATCCCCGTCATCTTCACGATCGAGCCACCGATCTCCTACGCCATGTGGGCCGGCGGCATCCTGCTCGCCATCATCGGATTCTGGCATCTGCGGCACGACCCCTCGCAAATGGCGAAGGCCGGCTTGCTGACGAACGCGGTCGCCGTCGTCGCGCTCTCGGCAATCGGAGTCCGCCTCTTCGATCCGCCAAACAAAGACGGGGGCGCGGCCAACGCCATCGCCACCGCGACCGCCGCGGCGACGGCTGTGCCGGATTGGGCGGAAAACACAGCCGGCAGTCCGGTCCGCACCGCCGGCCAAGGCACCGTCGCCATGTTCCGGGGCGACCCCGCGCACACGGGCCGCCATCCCGGTCCAGGTCCCACCGGCGATCCCAAAATCGAATGGCGCGTCCATACGGGCGGCGAGCTCTATTCCACCGCCGCGGTCAGCGACGGCGTCATCTACATCGGCACAAAGACCGGCTCACTGCTCGCCATCGACGAGGCCACGGGAGAAGACCGCTGGGAATACGACCTCAACGACTACGTGATCGTCCGCTCTTCTCCCGCTATTGCTGACGGGACGGTCTTCATTGGTGGCGGGTATGCGCTCTACGCGGTCGCCGCCGATACCGGCGCCTTGCTCTGGCAGTTCGGAATGCCGCACATTGGCCAGACGTCGCCGACAGTCAGTGGCGGTGTCGTCTACGTGAGCAGTCAGGAAGGTCACCTCTACGCCATCGACATGGCCACCCACGAAGCGACGTGGCACTTCCAGATCGACGGGTTGATCTTTTCCTCGCCAGCGGTCGGTGAGGGCATGGTCTTCATTGGCAGCGACGACGGCAATCTTTACGCGGTCAAGGCCGATTCTGGCAAGATCGCCTGGAAGTTTCAAACCGAGGGCGGCATCTTCGCCGCGCCTACGGTCGTCAACGGCACGGTCTACGTCGCCAGCAAGAGCCAATCGATCTTCGCCATCGACGTCAAGACCGGAGAGGAGCGCTGGCAATATGGCATCGGCGGCGAGTCGTCGCCGGCCGTGATCGACGGCGTGGTCTACGTTGGCAGCGACGATGGTGGTCTCTATGCGCTCGATGCCAAGACCGGTGACCCGCTCTGGCTGGTCCCGACCGGATCGCCGGTGACGTCATCCCCCGTCGTCGCCGGCGACACCGTGTACGTCGCCAGTGGAGCGAGTGTTTATGCCGTGGACACTAAGACCAGCGACCGGCGCTGGAATTACGCTACCTCCGACGATATCGACTCGTCCCCCACGGTCGTCGACGGCCTCGTCTTGATCGGCAGCCGCGACGGCTTCCTCTACGCCATCGGCGGCGACGGCGACACCGACGTCGACTCCCCTCCCAGTCCAGGCGGTGGCGCCGATTCTGCCAGGTGAGTACCCAGTGCCCAGTACCCAGTGCGTTGGGACGGCGAACTGCCGAAAACGACGACGCGTATGGGATAGAGCAGCGACCCGTCACAAACGGGTGGGCACTCGGCACTGGATACTCGGCACTTCATTCATCCCGTATTCTTCAGCGCGTTTGCTATCCCGTTGACCGCGAGGAGGACCGGCCTGAGATAGGTTTCAGGCTTCTCCTCCGTCCGCAGCCGGCGCAGCAGCTCGAGCTGAATGAAGGAAAGCGGATCGACGTACGGGTTGCGCCGCTCGATTGAGCGCTGCAAGACCGGCTCACGGTCCATGAGGCGGGCCTGACCGGTCACCGCCAAAACTGTCTCCACGGTGAGATCGAATTCGGCGCGGATGCGGGACCATATCCGGTCGCGCATCGCCGCCGGCTCGACGAGCTGGACGTAGCGCTCTCCGATCCGAAGATCCGCTTTGGCCAGCGCCAGTTCCGCGTTGCCGAGCAGCGCGTTGAAGAATGGCCAGTCGCGGTCCATCTCTCGCAACAACGCAACGCCGAACTCATCTCGGCCGCGCGCCAGGGCCGTGCCCATGCCGTACCAGCCCGGCAGGATGATGCGCGCCTGCGTCCACGAAAAGACCCAGGGGATCGCCCGCAAATCTTGGATCTGCCGCGACGTCGATCGCCGCGCCGGCCGCGACCCCAGTTGCAATCCCTCGATTTCCCCAATCGGCGTCGCTTGCTGAAAGAAGGAGACAAAGTCAGGATCGCCGTAGACGAGGTCGCGGTATGCCTCGGCCGACCATTCGGCCATGCGCGCCATCGGCTCTCGAAACGCTCGCAGGCGTTCCGCCGTGGGCTGGGACAACGCGCCAACGGTACTCACGAGCACCGCCCCCGTGACCAACTCCAGCTCGCGGTGGGCAATCTCCCACGTCGAGTACCTGGCCGAGATGACCTCGCCCTGTTCCGTCAACTTCATCCGTCCCCGCACCGTTCCCGGCGGCTGGGCCAAGATCGCGACGTTTGTCGGACCGCCGCCGCGTCCGATCGAGCCGCCTCGGCCGTGGAAGAAGGTGAAGTCGATATCTCGATCCTCAAAGACCCGCGCCAACTCGGTCTGCGCGTTGTAGAGCGACCACGACGACCCCAGATAGCCGATGTCCTTGTTCGAATCGGAATAGCCGATCATGATCTCTTGCGCGTCGCCCTGCGCCGAGAGCGCGGCGCGATAGACGGGCAAATCGAGCAGCTCAGTCATGATCGCCGGGGCCGCCGCCAGCGATGCCCCTTGCTCGAACAACGGCGCGATCTTCAACGCCGCGTCCTCACCGGAATGTCCAGCGAGTTGACTCTCCTTCATCAGGAGGAGAACTTCCAGGACGTCGGACACCTCGTCCGCGCCGGAGATGACGTAGGTTTGGATCGCACCATGATGTCCATGATTTAGGACGTCTCGCACCGTCCGGAAGGTGTCGACGACCTCTCGCGCGCCGTCGCCGAAACCGGAGAGATCGTTGGGGAGCAACGGGCGCGGGTTCGCGATCTCCCTGGTCAGGAGCGCGATCCGCTCCTGCTCACTGAGATTGTCGTAGCTCGGCTCAACAGCCGTTACGGTGAATACCTCGGCGAGGGCGGCCTCGTGCCGCCGCGCGTGATCCCGCACGTCGAGCTTGGCGAAGTGGAATCCGAACACCTCTGCCTGGCGGATGACGTCGTGCAAGTCGCCCGCCAGGATCAACGGTTCGCGGTGCTCTCGCAGTGCTTGCTCGATCGACCGCAAATCGGCGACGAGCTCGTCCGGCGTGCGGTAGGCGCCCGGTTGATCGAAGTGGACGGCTCGCACCCGCTCCCGCACCAGCGTGATCGCCTGCCGGTACGGTTCGTCCGCGTTGAGCCGCGCGAGCTCGTCGGCGAGTTCGGGAAATCGCTCTCGATTCTCCTCGATCAGGCGCTGCATGAGCGGGGCCGGTCCGGTGACGAGCGTTGATACCGAAATGCGCCCCGAAAGGTCGCTGAGCCGGGCTTCGAGCATGTGCAGCGCCGCGTCCCGCATTAGGCGCAATGTCTCTACCGTCACCGCTGGGGTGACGTTCGGGTTCCCGTCCCGGTCGCCCCCGATCCAGGACCCGAAGGTCAGAAAGGACGGCATCGTCAACTCGGCGCCGGGGTAAACCGCGGCTGCCGCCTCCTCCAGGTCACGGTAGATCAGCGGCACCACGTCGAAGAGGGTCGACCGAAAATAGACAAGGCCGGCCCGCACCTCGTCCAGCACCGACGGCTGGACCGCGCGGACTTCGTTCGAGCTCCACAGCTCGGCGATCGTCGAGGCCAGACGCGTACGGATGCGCTCGTATTCGCGAGGCAGCACGGCCCGCTCGTCGAGATCGCGGATGACGTGGAAGACGCGGGCCAGCTTGTCGATCACGGTTCGACGGCGAGCCTCGGTCGGATGAGCAGTCAGCACCAGCCGCACTTCGGCACGATGCAGGAGATGTTGGAATCCGTCCGCCGTCACCCCTTGCCGCGCGAGCATCTCAACCGCCTCGCGCACGGAGCCGCGCCGCGCGTCCGGGTGATGATCCGCCTCCCGCCGCCGGATGCGCCGGATGCGTTCGTTATCCTCCGACAGGTTGATGAGCTGGAAGTAGTTGGTAAAGGCGCGAATGAGGACCTTGGCTTCGTCGGTCGAGCTACCGGAGACCAGCGTCGCCAGTTGATCCCCTGCCTCCAGATCCCCGCCACGGAATCGCTTGCCCAGCGCCCGTACATCCTCTTCGAGGTCGAAGGCGTTCTGACCGGCCTGGATGCGGATCACCTCACCCAACAGGTCGCCGAGGAGAAAGACGTCATCGGACAGCGTGCGGCTTCTACCGCGGACGGTCGTCACCATGTCACGCCCCGCCGCACCGCCGCCCGACCTCGAATGGTCTTCCTTGGTTGCCAGTTGGCTCGCATCTCGTCATCGTGCTGGCACCGTACACCGGCGACGACGACCGCGGCAAGGTCACTCGGTACAAAAAGTTCGGCGCGGACTCTGGCGGCGCGGGCCAACCATTGATAGGCTGTCGCGGCCAGAACGGAGGGGACATGCATCCGCGGATCAATTTGCGGCGGGTGAGACCGGACGATGCAGAGATGGTCGCCCAATGGCGGGCCGAGCCGAGCGCCCGCCGATATCAGCCGCTCCAGCGTCGCACGGTCAAGGAACTGCGCGACATGCTGACAATACGTGGTCTGGAATCGATCTCCTCGACCGCGATCGGCGAGTTCCAGTGGATCGTGGAAACGCCACGCGGCGATGCCGGTTGGGTCACTATCCCTATCGTCAGCCGGAAGCACGGCACGGCTTCGCTGGGGTACACCATCGCCGAATCGCACCGCGGCCGAGGCTACGCGACGGCGGCCGTGCGCGCCGTCCTGCCGTTCGTCTTTGGTGTAGACAAACTCAGTCTCTTCCGTCTCGAAGCCGTCGCGGCCATCGATAACATGGCCTCTCGCCGAGTTCTCGAGCGATGTGGCTTCCAACTCGAAGGAATCGCCCGCGCCTATCTCCTCATCGACGGCCTCCGCGTCGACCACGCCCGCTACGCGCTTCTGCGACCTGACTGGCAGGCCACCATGGCCGAGCCGGCAGCATCGAGTCAACAACGAAATTGAGGAGGGCAAGAATGACGACATCTCGCCACCTTCGGATCGCGGTGATCCCCGGCGACGGGATCGGCACGGAGGTCGTGCCGGAAGGGCTCCGCGTCATGGAACGTCTCGCGGCCGAGTCAGGCGGCGCGCTCGGATTTTCGTTCGATTCGTTCCCTTGGGGCTGCGCGCACTACCTGCAAACCGGCCGCATGATGGATCCAGGAGGCCTCGAACGCCTGACCGAGTTCGACGCGATCTACTTCGGAGCCGTCGGTTGGCCCACGGTGCCAGACGCGGTCAGCCTGTGGGGCTTGCGCCTGGCGATCTGCCAGGGATTCGACCAGTACGCCTGCATCCGACCCGTACGCTTGCTGCCGGGCATCGAGAGCCCGCTACGCAACGCCACCGCCGAGACGATCGATTGGGTCGTCGTGCGGGAGAACTCGGAAGGAGAATACGCGGGCGTCGGCGGCCGTAACTTCGCCGGCCGGGCCGTGGGCAACGAGGTCGCCGTCCAGGCCGCCCTCTTCACCGAGCACGGCTGCGAGCGCATCATTCGGTACGCCTTCGAACTGGCCCGCACGCGCAAGCGCAAGTCGGTAACGAGCGTCACCAAGAGCAACGCCCAGCAGTACGCCATGGTCCTGTGGGACGATGTCTTCGCCCGTATCGCCACCGAGTACCGGGACGTCAAGACCGAGCAATTCCTGGTCGATGCCATGGCCGCGCGCTTCGTCCTGCGACCCGAATCGCTTGAGGTGGTCGTCGCCTCCAACCTCTTCGGTGACATCCTCTCCGACCTCGGCAGCGCGCTGGCCGGGAGTATGGGCATCGCCGCGAGTGCCAACATCGACCCGGAGCGGCGCAAGCCGAGCATGTTCGAGCCGGTCCACGGTTCCGCGCCGGACATCGCCGGCCAGGGCATCGCCAACCCCATCGCCGCGATCTGGACCGTCGTCCTGATGCTCGATCACCTCGGGCTGGCCGATGAGGCGAACCGCGTCATGCGCGCCATCGAGGCGACCACCGCCGGCGGCGTGTTGACGCCCGACCTCGGCGGCACGGCGACGACGCGCCAGGTTGGAGACGCGGTGTTGGCCCACCTGTGATTGATGCGAGATCGGCCAGGTCGCGGCCAGGAGTTCCCTCGCTGGCCGAGTACGATAGGTGGCGGGCACAACGGCACGTCTGCCGCTGCCTGACTCCATGGATGCGATCATCCGTATGTCTAGAATCCATGGCATCCATGGCGACGCGGGTGCATCCCCGGGTCTATCCGCCGACCTTGTATCCGGCCAACCCTTCGATTGCGGTGAGGAGCGACGAGTGGTCGAGATCACCGCTGCCCGTCGCCGCAAGGGATTCGAAGAGCTGATTGACCACTGCTGTCGTTGGCAGCGACACGCCGTATTCCCGGCCGGATGCCATGGCAATCGCCAGGTCTTTGCGATGAAGATTGACGCGGAAGCCGGGTTGGAAGTTGTGCTGGATCATCGACGGGCCGCGCATCTCCATCACCCGGCTCGCCGCCAAGCCGCCGGAGAGGACCTGGATGATCTTCTCGGGATCGACCCCGGCTTTTGCCCCAAGAACCAGCGCCTCGCTCACCGCCGCGTAGTGGATCGCCACGACAATCTGATTGCATGCCTTGACCGTCTGCCCCGCGCCGGGGCCGCCGACCAGCACGATCGTCTTCCCCATCGCCTCGAACAACGGCAAGGCCCGGTCAAAGTCTTCCTGCGCACCCCCGACCATGATGCTGAGGGTGCCGGCAATTGCTCCCTTGTCGCCGCCGCTGACCGGCGCGTCGAGTGCTCGTGCGCCCTTCGCCGCCAAGGCGTCGGCCACCTCGACCGCCGTCGCTGGGGCAATCGTGCTCATGTCGACGAGGAGGTGACCGTCGCCCATCGCGTCGAACAGACCGTTCTCGCCGAAGACGACGTCTCGCACGTCTGGCGAGTCGGGCAACATCGTGATGATCGTTTTCGTCCGCGCCGCGACCTCTCGTGCCGAGGAAGCTGCCTGAATCGCGGAACCCTTGCCGGTCATCTCGTCGACGCTCGACCGCGTCCGGCTGTGCACCACCAGCTCGAATCCAGCGTTTGCCAGGTTCCGCGCCATCGGCTTGCCCATGATCCCCAAGCCGATAAATCCGATCTGCTCTGCCATCGCGTTTCCCTCCGTGCAACGAGGCGGAAGGCGGAAGGCGGAAGGCGG
>JBOGUE010000165.1:0-2531 GCA_050695955.1 Thermomicrobiales bacterium
TGCAATGAAGGAGCAACGGGATGATTCTTCATTGCATTCGGAATGACGGGGTGCCGTTCTCCTAGCCGCCCTTGCCGCCCTTCGCCGTGCCCAGTACGCCCTCCAGCTTCTCTTCGACTTCGTTCTCGTTGGGGAAACGGCCGAGCTCCTCTTTTGAGAAGAGCATGTCGCCGTTGAGCGAGACTTCAAAGATGCCGCCGGAGCCGGGGATCAGCCGCACCCCGTCCGGAATCTGCTCGTGATAATCGTGAAGAATGTTCTCCGCCAACCTGGCGGCTCTGGCGAGATACCCTCAGCCGGTGCAGTAAAGGATCTGCACCGAGTGTGTCTGAGCCTGCGCGTCTGTCACTCTGCTCTCCTTGTCGTGTGCGAGTTACGCCGGCGACGGTCCGCCGGCTGCCAACGGCGGTAACTTTATCGCCGTTACTTCCCTCTTGCAAGTATCGTGCCTCGTCTCCAATGGTGCAGCGGTTGAACGCGGACACATTCGTGCAACCATTGCCTGTCCGATTGCGCTCTTGCGCCTCGTGGGCTATGGTGCATATGGCCATTAAGTCCTACCCCAGGCGAGCCCGGTGAGCGCGGTGCCGCCGGAGGAGCATTCGCGATGATCGACCTTGTGCCGCGGCCCGATCGCCCGGTGGATGGCGCGTGCGACCGTGACCCGGTTGGCGGCCTGATCCAGGCGCGTATCGACGGCCGCATCAACCGCCGCTCGCTCATCCGGCGGGCAGCCTGCCTCGGTATCGCCGCCCCGGTCGTCGGCGTGATGCTCCATGCCACGTCGGACTTCGCCTTCGGCGCGCCCATGAGCCGTCCACGGCCCGAAGCGCGGACCTATCAGGAAGCCGAAACGGCGCCGGCCGCCGCGCCGACCAAGCCCACGGGCACGGCGGCGGCGGGCGGCGTTATCGTCGCCGGCACGACCGCGGAGATCGAGACCCTGCACCCGTACCTGACCAACCCCCTCGACGCCGGCTTCGATATCTGGGTTGGGGTCGTCGACGGCCTCCTCATGTACGACGGCAAGCAGCAGCTCCAGCCGGCGCTGGCCGAAAGCTTCGAGATCTCGCGCGATGGTCTGACCTACACCTTCCAACTGCGCCAGGGCGTGACGTTCCACAACGGCGACGACTTCACCGCTCAGGACGTCATCGACTCCTGGCAGATGATCGTCGAGCGGGAGTTCGGCGCCTATAACAAGCTGGGTTGGGACAAGATCGAAACGATCGCGGCGCCCGACGACCATACCGTGGTGATGACGACGAAAGAGGTCTACGCCCCCTTCCTCTCCTATGTCGGCCCGACCGGCATTTGCCCGTCTCGCGCACTGGCCGAGGGCGTGGACGCCTTCCGGCAGGAATTCGGGCGACGGCCGATCGGCACCGGGCCGATGGCAGTGGCCGAGTGGAACGTGCCGGAGCAGATCACCCTCGCCCGCAACGATGCCTACTGGGGGCGTGCGCCGAAGCTCGACGAGGTCGTAATCCGGGTCGTGCCGGATGCGGGCGCCCAGCTGGCGGCGCTGGCAGCGGGCGAACTGCACGTGGTTGGCAGCACCGGGGCGCTGAGCGCGGCGCGGGTAGACGACGCGCTGGCGATCGCCAATGTCGCCGTGCTCGAACACCCCTCCCAATCCTGGTATCACCTCGATTTGAAGCACATCGACTTCCTGCGCATGACCAAAGTGCGCCAGGCGCTCGACGTCGCCACCCCGACCCAAGAGATCATCGACACACTGCTCCATGGCCGCGCCGTGCGATCGGTGGCGGACCAGATGCCCGGCGCCTGGGCTCACAACCCGAATATTCAACCGCGTCCGCACGACCCAGCGCGGGCCAAGAAGCTGTTGGCCGAGGCCGGGCTGCGGCCGGGCGCCGATGGCGTGCTCGCGGGGAAGCCGCCGGACCCACGGACGATCGACCCGAACGCCACGCCAGCGGCCATGCCGGCTGCCACGCCAACGGCCGGCCTCAAACCGTTCGAGATGGAATTGTGGGGCCTCTCCGGCAACGCCGAGACGCAGCAGATCGTCGAGATCATCGCCGCCAATTGGAACGCGATCGGGATCAAGACGACGACGAAGTTTGAATCGCCGGCGACGATCTGGGGTCCGCAGGGCTATCAATTCAGCGACAAGATGACCGCTTGCCTCTACCCCTGGGTCAACTCGAACGACCCCGACGACCTCTTCTACTGGCACAGTTCGCAGATCCCGACCAGCCCAACCGGTCCTGGCTATAACGTGCCGGCTTTTTTCTTCCCGTACAACTTTCAGGAGGAGATCGACCAACTGACTGAGGACGCGCTCGCCGAGATGGATCAGGAACGGCGCAAGGAGCTCTATTGGCAGATTCAGGAACTGCTGCATGAGGAGGCGCCGGTCATCTTCTTGTACTGGGCCAAGGTCTTCCCGGTCGCCGCGAGCATGGTCGGCGGCTTCTGGCCCAGCCCGTTCAACAACCTGCTGTGGAATGTCCAGGATTGGTATCTGACGGAGGCGACAGGCGACGGGCGTCAGGCGTCAGGAG
>JBOGUE010000166.1:0-14062 GCA_050695955.1 Thermomicrobiales bacterium
CGGGCAGGAGGAGTGCGGTGGCCACTGCGTGGATGTCTGTCCCTCAGGCCGACCGCGCAACACGACGACCTGCGCCTGTGACTGCCCGTCTGGCTTGACCCTCGCCTCGAACGGGAGTTGCTGCGACAGCGGTTTTTCCGTGGTGTGCGGTGAGCAGATCTGCTGCCAACTCGCCGGCGAGGAATGCATCGGCGGCACGTGCTGTCCGGCGGGCAAGGGTTGCCCCGGACCCGGGGTCAACGACGTCGATGGACGATCCTGCTGCACCGCGGACCAGCAGTGCTGCTGCACGCAGGTGGACGAAGCGGTCCACCAACAAACCGGCACGGGCGGCTGCGTCGCGTTTGCCTGCACAGAGATAGGGGTGCCCTGCGGAGGAAGGATCGGGAGTGCCTGCCATCCGGAGACGGTCTACGGCTGCTGCTGCGGCTTGGCGTGCCTGGGTTATAGTGCGGGCAATCCCGGTCGCATGGGGACGTGCCAGATTGCCTAACGGCTTCGGTTAGGCAAGCGGCACGCCCGCCTCGTCGCAGAGGCGGCGAAGGGCGATGAGCGACTCGCGGCTCGCGGCTTCGAGGCCGCCGTCGGGCGTGGCGTAGTGGGTTTCGAGCGAGAGCGGACCGTCGTAGCCGTCGGCGGCGAGCTGGCGAAGCTGGCCGACCCAGTCGATGACGCCGTCGCCCATCCGTACCCATTTACCTGATGAATCGCAGTCCTTGAGGTGGACGTGGGCGATCCGGCCGCGGACGTGCTCGTAGCCGTCCGGGTAGGGATTCGAGCTGAGGGCGGCCTCATTGCCGGGGTCCCAGATCATGCCGAGGGTTTTCGAGGGGATGCGTTCGAGGTACCAAGCCGACTCGGCGCCGGTGCCGACGTTGCACGCGTGCTCGTTTTCTAGGCCCAGGATGAGGCCGGCCGCCTCGGTGCGGCGCGTCGCTTCGGACAGGACATCCAGCGTTTCCGTGCGGACGGAATCGGGGACGGGCAAGCGCCAATAGGAGAAGGTGCGGACCAGCGGGGCGCCGAAAAGCTCGGCGACGCGGAAGGACTGTTCGAGGACGTCCCATTGATCCTCGCGGCTCGACGGGGCAGCGCCGTGGGTGGCGCCCGCGGGGTCGCCGTCGCCGTGGATGTGGACTTTCAAGAAGGGCGAGGCGATGCCGCAGACGTCGAAGCCGCGCTCGTCGAGCTGGGATTTGATCTTGGTGAGGCTCGATGCGTCGTGGGAGACGACGTTGCTGCCGTCGACGGCGCGCAACTCGACGGTGCGAACGCCGAGGTCCGCGCAGACGTCGAGGGCGTGCGCGAAGTCCTGGGTGATCTCGTCGGTGATGATGCTGAGGCGCACCGGTCCTCCTTTCTCGTTCCTCGCTCCTCGTTCCTCGTTCCTCCGTCAGTCGTCGTCTTCGAGGGTGGGATCGGCGACTTTGGCGCCCATCTCCCCACTCTCCATGTCGCCCATCATCATCGCCGCGAACTCGCTCTGGCGGCGGCGCTCCGCGGGCGGCAACTGGGCGGCGCAGGGGGTGCCGAAGCGGGGTTGAGCGAAGGGGAGATGGGTGTCGCCGCGGGCGAGGATGTGGGAGCCGTTGGTCATCTTGGTCTCGGGGTCGATGGTCGTGGCGGCGTGGATATTGTCCATCGCGGCGTCGGCCCCCCACTGGGTGAAGGAGCGGGCGTTGCAGTAGTGGCCGACGAAGGACCGGCGGAAGCGGTCCTGGGTAAAGTTCGTTTTGCTGCGGTGCAGGACGTGGCCGGCGAAGAAGACGACGTCGCCCGCTTTGGCCGTGACCAGGAGGTGGGGGTAGCGGTCGGCAATCTTGGTCAGGTCGTTCTTGGTGTCGTCCGGGTTGCTGACCCCGCCGACGCCTTCGATGTTGCCCAGGATGCTGTCGCCGAAGCCGTACCCCGCCGTCGGTGGGTAGACCGGTTCGTGCTGGCTGCCGGTTGCCATCCACATGGCGCCGTTGAGCTCGTCGCAGTCATCGATGGCGATCCAGGCGCCGCAGAGGGAATCGGGGTGGGTCGGGATGTAGTAGGTATCCTGGTGCCAGCCCTGGCCCGGTTTGCCGGGCGGTTTGAGGAAGAGCATCGTTTGCAGGGCGAGGATGTCCGGGCCGATCAGCGCCTGGAGAACGTCGAGCACCCGCGGGTGGAGGAGGTATCGCTCGTGCAACTCCAGCTTGCGGTGCAGCATGTGGATGCGCAGGAAGTACTCGGCCTTCTCTTGCGGCGAGAGGTGGGCGGGGGGCGCTTTCAGCTCCTGTAACGTCGTGCCGGTGTCGCCCTTGGTGTCGCGCTGGTCGAGCGCGGAGCCCTGCTGCTCAGGTAGGCGGCCCTGCATCAGGTCCTCGGTGTGTTGGTGTAGCTCGGCGACCTCCTCGGGCGAGACGAGGCCGCGCACGACCAGAAAACCCTGGCGGCGAAAGGCACTGTATTCCTCGACCGAGAGCCGGTAGGGCTCGGCGGCTGGCGGTGCGGCTGGTTCGATGTGTTCGGCTGTCGCGGCGACCACTGGCAGGCTCCTTTCCTGGTTCCTGGTTCCTGGTTCCTGGTTCCTGGCGGCGCTCTGCATTGCGAGGGGCATCCTACCGGAGGAGGGCCTACGCTGTCTTGCGCCCTGTCGTCCGTTCGTAGGGGAGGGACCTGCGCCCTCCCCATCGGCGGAACGCCGATATGCCGCGCCAGCGGCCCGTCTACCCACTTGCAAGCAACCGCGTTCATGACGGAAAAACGGCCGGTAAACCGGCTTGTCGGCCTGCGGCCGACGGGGAGGGCGCGGGTCCCTCCCCTACGATCGAGGAATGGTGCAATTAGCCGACCTCGGCCATGGCGGGTTCAGGCGGGACTTCGCGGGCGGCGCGGGGGCGCATGGTCGAGGCGGCGTCGCGGTCGGGAACCATGAGAGCGAGGAAGGCGCCGATGAGGGCGAAACCGGCGGCGGCGAGGAAGGCGGCGCGATACGCGGCGAGGTGCGGGACGTCGGACCCAGCCGCGTCGACCTGGGCGACCCCGACCGCCGCCAGGACGGTGCTGACCATGGCGATGCCGGTTGCGGCTCCAAGCTGGCGCTGGACGCTGGAGAGGGTGGTCGCTCGGCCGGTTGCTTCGCGGGAGATGGTGGCGAGGCTGGCCGCCTGGTTCGGCAGGAAGACGTTCGCCATGCCGACGCCGAGCATGAACATCAGCCCGCGCACGATCCAGAGATTTGTGTCGAGACCAACGGTGCTGATCAGCGCGATCGAGGCGGCGACAAAGAGAAGCCCTGAGGCCATGAGACGCCGTGGGCCGATCCGTGGATAGAGACGGGCCACGAATTGGGTGGAGACGACGACGCCGATCGCCTCGGGGAAGGTGGTCAAGCCGGAGGAGAGGGGCGAGTCACCGCGTGCCGCCTGGAGGAAGAGCGGGACGAGGAAGAGGGTGCCGAGAAAGGCCCCGGCGGCAAAGAAGTTCACCAGGAGAGTTGAACGGAAGAGCCGGTTGCTGAGGAGGCGCAACTGCACCATCGGCGCGGCGACGCGCAGTTCGACAATCGCAAAGGTGGCGAGGATCAGCGCCCCCGTCACGCCGCAGGTCAGGATCTCCGGCGAGGTCCAGTCGCGATTCGGTCCCTCGCTCAACGCGAACATGACGAGGGCAAAGCCGCTCCCGGCCAGGAGGAAGCCGGGTAGGTCGAAGCGGCCGGCGGTCGGCTCCTTGTGCTCGTGCAGGAAGAGGAGGCCGAAGAGGAGCGCGCTGAGGCCGACCGGAACGTTGACGTAGAAGGCCCAGCGCCAGGAGAGCTGCTCGATCAGGAGGCCGCCGACGACTGGGCCGAGGGCCGGCCCCAGGATGGTGGCGAACATGAGGACGCGGGCGACGCCGACCCGCTCGCTCGGCGGGAAGGTGCGGAAGAGCATTGCCATGCCGACCGGGGTAAGCAGGCCGCCGCCGGCTCCTTGTAGGACGCGGAAGGCGATCAGTTGCCCCAGGCTATCGGCGAGGCCGCACATGGCCGAGGCGCCGGTGAAGAGCGTCAGTGCGATGAGGAAGATGCGTTTGGTGCCGAAGCGGTCGCCCAGCCAGCCCGAGGCGGGGATGAAGACGGCCAGGCTCACCAGATAGCCGATGACGACCGACTCGATGGAGGCGGGGTCGACGTTGAACTCGCGGCCAAGCGTGGCGAGGGCGACGGTGACGATCGTCGAGTCGAGCGAGTTCATCAACATGCCGCAGACGTAGACCACGGCCACGACAATCTTCTGATTCGGCTGCCGAAGCTGGCGGAATGACAACGAAACCTTCTCACGACGTATGCGGTTGGCTGGGCGCCGGCCACGGTGTTTAGCTACAGGCAGCACCAAGGAGGCCGTGCCCGTGTCCTTAGAGGGCAAGCATAGCGCGTCTTGTGAATTGGTTGGACTTTGCTATGCTCAGAGGGAGGAGGTAGACCTATGTCCCGGCAACTTCCCCGCGACCAAGAAGCTCTTGTCGAGCGGATTGTCGAAACGGGTCAGTATGACGACGCCGACGAGGTTGTTGACGCGGCGCTCCGCCTCCTGGAAGATCGAGAGCGCCGGCTGCAATGGCTTCGGGCAGAGCTGGCGATCGGTGAGGAACAAGAGAAGCGGGGCGAGTTGATCGAGTACACCCCCGATTTTATGGACCGGCTGATGAGGGAGGCCGACGAGGAGGATCGTCGCGGCGTGCCGATCAAAGATGCCGTCAAGCCGTAAGCTCGTCGTCCGTTGGAGGTGTCAGGGCGTCATCCTCATCCAGCTCGTCACCGAATTTCGCATCGACGCCAATCTCGCGGCGTTCGTCCGCGGTGAGTGGGCGGTCGAAGACGATGTCGTTCAGCAGCATCTTCCGCGCGTGGGCGAGGAACCGCCGCGCTTCGTCTTCCGTCCAACCGTGCTCAATCTGGAGCTGCCGCACCGCCTCGTTGGACTGAACTGGTACGCTCATCGATCCATCCCTTCTGCCGGAACAGGTCGTCAATCGCGGAACGAATCGGCTGGAATTCGTGATCGTCCCAGAATCCCAAGGATTGTATTGGATTAGCCTCCGCCCGCTCTTCGGCCAACTGACCGATCAAGAGCAACGACGCGCTTTGGCTTACAACGTACTGAGCGTAGCTTCGCGCCCAGACCTCAGTATAGCGAAGAAGCGATTCGATGCGCTCACGATCTTCTGGCCCCGGTGCTCGGCCCAATAGTCCTGCAAAAACCTCGCCGCTGGCCCGAGCAAGGATCCTGAGCGTCCTGATCTGGGATGTCGATCCCACAACCTGACGCCAAGCATCCAAACTTCGATGACGGCTGGAAGCGAAGCCACCTCGATTACCAATCGCTTGATGATCGAGAAAATGACCGATCTCATGGACGATCGACAGCTCCGGGCGTGGTTCGAAGGGATCGATGCCGATACCCAGTGCTCGGCCACGGTTTACTTGAGATCGATACTGTGCCCGCGCATCAGGAACGACAACGTGATCAATTGGGATGCGTGGTAGGGCCCGGGCCAAATGGATGGTGTCGACGATGGCGAGCGCCCGCCGTACGCGGTCCCGCATCGAATCGGTGGAGAGGGGCGAAAGGTCGAAGGCGGCGCTGACGGGACCGGGAGCGGTTTCGAACGTATTGCCCATGTGTCCTCTACGACCGGCCGCTGGTGAAGAGGGCCTCGCGGATGGCCATGAGTTGGGAGCGGAGGGAGGTGTCGGTTTCGAGCTCGCGTTCGATTTTGGTGATGCCGTGCATCACGGTGGTGTGGTCGCGGCCACCGAGTTCGTTCCCGATTTCGACGAGGGAGGCGTCGGTCTCTTCGCGCAGGAGGTACATGGCGACCTGGCGGGGGAGGACGATCTCGCGGGTGCGGGAGCGGCCGGAGAGTTCGCGGGGGGTGACGCCGTAGTGGCGGACGACTGCCTCGACGACTTGGCTGGCGGTGACCGCCTGGCGCTGACTGCTGACCGAGACGTCGGTAAGCGCTTCCATCGCCAGTTGCAAGGTGAGGGCGTGGCCGGTGATCTGGGCGTAGGCCATCACCTTGTTGAGGGCGCCTTCAAGCTCGCGGATGTTCGTCTGATCCTTTTGGGCGATGTATTCGACGACGTCGTTGGGCAGCGCCGCGCCGAGTTCCTCGGCTTTGCTGCGCAGAATCGCGATCCGCATCTCGTAGTCGGGGAATTGGACGTCGGCAATGAGACCGCCCTCGAAGCGGGAGCGCAGCCGGTCTTCCAGCGCCGAGATAGCCTTCGGCGGCTTGTCGCTGGAGATCACGACCTGCTTGCCGCTCTGGTAGAGCGCGTTGAAGGTGTGGAAGAACTCCTCCTGGGTGCTCTCTTTGCCGGCGATGAATTGGATATCGTCGATCATCAGGATGTCGATGGTGCGGTAGCGGGCGCGGAACTCCTCCATACGCTGGGCGCGGATGGCGTTGATCAGGTCGTTGGTGAACTTCTCGGAGGAGACGTAGACGATGCTGAGCTCCGAGCGGATCTCCAGGGCGCGGTGGCCGATGGCATGCAACAGGTGGGTCTTGCCGAGGCCCACGCCGCCGTGGACGAAGAAGGGATTGAATTTGCCGCCGGGGTGCTCGGCGACGGAGAGCGACGCGGCGTGGGCGAAGCGGTTGGAGGAGCCGACGACGTAGTGCTCGTAGACGTAGCGCGGGTTGAGGCCGTGGGCCGGGGTGGGGCTGAGCGTCAACTGGCGGGACTGGTTGCGCGAACGCTCGTCGGCGCTGTTGGATGATCGGAGGGATGGCTCGCTCGGGCGGCGACTCTGGCGCGATGGCGGTTGAGGCGTTGGCTCGGTGGGTTGACCGAAGAGAGCCTGCCGCCCCGCTTCGGCCATCGCCGCGGTTTCTTTGGCGCGGGGCGAGAGATTGAAGCCGTCGTCGCTGTCGCCGTCGGCGTTGAGGACGGTGAATTCGACGCGGATGGGCCGGCCGACGATATCGGAGAGGACGTCCTCGACCTGGGGAGCGTACCGGGCCTGGAGCGTGTGGGCGCTGAAGGTGTTCGCGGCGGCGACGGTCGCCACGTCGTCGGCGAACCCGACGAGCGTCGTCGGGCGCAGCCAGTTGTCGAAGGCCGTGCGGGACAGGCGCACCTGCATGTCGCCCAGCACGGCCTGCCAGAGCTGCTTGGCCTCCATCTGCATCCGATTGCTCCGGGGGTATGCTACGTGTACGGACACCCTTAATAAGGCATCGTAGCACCGGTATGCACCGTGCGCAACCGCACGTGTTAGATGTCGGTCATGTCGACGAAGAGGGGGCGGTCACCGAGCGTTGCATGCGGGTGGAGCTGCTTGGCGTAGAAGCGGACGGGGGTAACGACCTGGGCGAACCCTTCCACGACTCGTGCCGACGGGTGTCCCGGCTCGCTGAGCAGCCCGACGTGGGCGACGCTCTGGTCGAGGGCGCGGTTGGTGACGCAGCGCAGCAGTGTCGCCAACTGTTCCGGTCGCCGGAAGCCGACCGCGGTGAGTCCCCATTGTCGCAGGGTCTGCCCGGGGACGAGCGCCCCGAACGCCGGGGTGCTCGAATTCGACGGCTCGACGGCGGTGATGCGCAATTGCTGGACGCCGCCCCAGTCCCACACGCCGGCGCAGGCAACGATGTCGCCGCCCTCCTCCAGCACGAGGACGTCGCCGGGCGCTTGTCCCAGCGCCCGCTCGATCTGGGCCGAGAGCTCGTCGGGTGACGTGGGCGCAAAGAGGTCGTGCCGGCCCCAGGTCAGATTGATCAGCCGCGCCACTGCCGGCAGGTCCCCCGCGGTGGCGCGGCGAATCGGTAGGTCGGAGCGCATGTCGATGTGGGGGACCACGGCGACGAGGTGGAGATCGAGGGCGCGGTGGCGAAGGAAACCGTGTCCCTCGAAGAGCCGGATCGAGGCCTGATTGTTGTCGCTGGTGATCGCCGTCGTGAGCTCGACGCCGTGCCGAATCAGATGATCTTCGATGTGGGCGTGCAATTGCCGGGCAACGCCCCGGCCCTGGTATTGAGCCGCGGTGAAGTACTGGAACTCGTAGGCGACGCGGTAGGGGCGGCCATCGATCAGGACATCGCGGATGGCGCAGGCGGCCGACCCCGCAATCCGCCCATGCTCCTCGACGATGAAGACCGTCGCCTGCTCGTAGAGCCGTGCCCGCGCGAAGAAGTCGGGAACGTTGACGACGGTGAAGTCGAATCCGGTGGCGCGCTGTGGCGTGCGTTCCATTATGTGTTGCAACTCACGGCCGTCGAGGACCGTGGCCCTTCGCACATACATCGTGTCTGACCTGTAGCCTTTCATGTATTCGGTCGGGCATGGGTATCAGCCGTCCTGCCGCGAATGGCGAGGTTGGGGACCGCCGCGTCACGGCAAACGAGCAGCGCGGCCGCCAGGGCGACGACCGGCAGGCCAAGCGCGAGGGCATCAAATCCACCGCTCGCCAACAACGCGCCGCCGGCCGCCCCGCCGCCGGCCGCTCCCAGATTCGCTATCGCTCCGTTGAGCGCCATCGTCGTGCCCGCGCCGGCCGGTGACTCTGCCGCGAGCAGGGTTACCATGCCAACCCACCCGAGGGCGCTGGCGAATCCGCCGCACGGGAGGAGCGCCAGCATCCCGACGGCGCCGAGCTCCGCTGAAAAGACTCCTAGCGCCACCGCGCCCATCGCCAGGTTCGAGACGACGACCGCCTGCCGGGCCGGGAGACGCCCCAGGACGGGACTGGCAAGGAGACTGCCGGCGACGTAGCCGCCGCCGGCGAGCATGGAGGCCGCGCCGATGACGCGCGCGCTCAGCCCCATCTCCTCCGTGATCAGCGCCCCGAGGTAGGTAATCAGCCCGAACCAGACGATGGAGCGCAGGGTCAGCGCGCCATAGCGGCGCACCATGCGGCGATCGGCGAGGAGTGGCCGAAAGGCGGCGAGGAAGCCTACCGTCCGCCGGGCCGTCGCGGGACGCTGGGCGTTGCTGGGGGTCCAGGCGGCGAGCAGGGCTGCCATGCCCGCGGCGCCGAGTGCCGCGACGATGAAGGCGGCACGCCAGGTGGTCGCATCGCCGATGACTGTCAAGAGGGGCACGCCGACTACGGCGGCGGCGGCGGCGCCGGCGGTTGCCATGCCAACCGCCCTTGGACGAGCCGCGCCGTGGAATGCGGTCCCGGCGACGGCCATGGAGAGACCGGGGAGCGTCGCGGTGGCCACCCCGCCGAGCAGACCGGCGGCGAGCAGGACGGGGTAAGTGGGCGCAAGGCCGACGCCCAGCAGGCTCGCCATCGCGGCGAGGGCGCCCAGGACAAGAAGCCGGCGATAGCCGTGGCGGTCCGCCAGCGGTCCGGCAATGAGTCCGAATCCGGCGCCGAGCAGGAGCATGCCAGTGATCATCTGGCCCAGCAGCGCGATCGAGAAGTCGAGGTCGCGCGCGATCGCGGGAAAGAAGGCCGGCGGGGCCGCGAAGGCGAGCCCGCCGACGAACGCGGCGCCTATCAGAGCGACCAGTATGCGCCGCTCGGCAAAGTCGGCCGTGCCAGGGCGCGCGACTGCATACTTTTGCACAATAGGTCGTGTAGTCATTATATCGTCCGGCCTTCCATTAAGGGTGGTGGCGGCGCACCTACGCGCCACCGCCGTCGTGTATGGCTGTCAACATTTGCGATCGGGTTGCCGCGGGCTAGTTCTGGGCGCAGACGCCCGCGTCACATTCACCGCTGCAACAGTGGTCGTCAAGGAAGCATTCGAGCCCGAAGTCAATGCAGGCGTCGACGCACATGCCGTCCTGACAGGTGGCGGCCCCGCAGCACGCACAGTTGTTGCCGGTGCAGGAACCACCCACTGGCCGGCAGCATCGGTCCTCGCCAATGTCGCCGCAGCGCGGGACGTCCTCGCAAAAGGTGCGTTCGTCCTGGCAGCACTCGTCGGCCGTGGAGCAGAAGTTGCCCGGTGCGAGGCAGGCTTCGTCTCGGCATATCCCATTGAGGCAATGGCCACCGCAGCAATGGTCGGCGACGAAGCATTCGATGCCGACGCCGAAGCAGCCGGCAACGCAGACGCCGTCGATGCATTCGTCGCTCCCGCAGCAATCGGTGAAACGATTCGTGCAGGCGCCGCCACGGGCGCGGCAGCACTGAGGGTCGTTGATCGCGGACTGTGGAATCACTTCGCAGAGGGTTGGCGCGTCCTGGCAACACTGATCGGCGGAGGTGCAAATCTCCGAGAGGGCGAGGCAGATCGAGGACGCTTCCCGACAAGTATTGTCACGGCAGACCAGATCGTCGCAGCAGTGGTCGTCGACGAAGCATTCGAACCCGAAGCCGCTGCAGGTCTCGACGCAGACGCCGTCTATACAATCGGAGAACCCACAGCACTCGCAACTGAAGGCGATGCAACTGCTCCCCACCGGTCGACAGCACCGTCCCTCGGCGGAATCGCCGCATCGCGGGACATCCTCGCAGACGGTCGGTTCGTCCTGGCAGCACTGGTCGGCTGTAGAGCAGAAGCTCGCCGGCGGAAGACACGCTGGAACTTGGCAGGCGCCGTCGATGCATTCCTGACCAGAGGCGCAACATGCCCCCCCGCAGCACGAACTGTCCGCGCCGCAGGTCGCCCCGTCGGCTACAGGGGTGCAGGTGCCCTCGCTGCTTGGCAGGTTGCACGCCTCGCAATCGCCACAGACCCCATCACAGCAGACGCCGTCGACGCAAAGACCGCTCTGGCAGCTTGCGTCGTTGGCGCACAACTCGCCCAATCCCTTGTCGCCGGCGCAGATGCCGTCCGCACAGAACGCCTCGCCGACACAGTCCTCGTCGGAGACGCAGGTTGTCAGGCAGGCGCCTTCGTCACCGCACACAAAGAGACCGCAACTCGTCGTGGTCGGGTGACACGTGCCGTTGCCGGCGCAGGTGAAGGCGGTCTGGACGCCGTCGGCACATGCCGGTTCGGCGCAGACGGTCTCGCTGCCGAGAAAAGTACAGGCGTTGCGCGTCGTCCCGTCGCAGGTAGCGGCGCAGTCGCCGCTGCCGGGGCAGGCGGGCCGCTTGCCAGCCGGAGCGCCGCTGACCGGGGAGCAGGCGCCCGTCGCGCAGCTTTCGCACTGGCCGGTGCAGGCGGTGTCGCAGCAGACGCCGTCGACACAGTGCAGCGAGGCGCATTCGGTGAGGCGGGTGCAGGGCGATCCTGCTGGTTGGTTGCGGGCGGCTCGCGCCCCGACATCCGCGCCGCGCAGGGCAGTCAGCCCGGCGGCCATGCCGCCGACCAGGCCCGCCAGGACCTGGCGGCGCGATCTGCCGCGCGCGAGGGCGCGAGTCAAGTCGTCGAAGCGACAGTCATCCATCGTCTCATCTCCTTTAGCGGGTGACGTACTGAGTGAAGGTCGTGAGATCGGCCGCGTATTGCTTCGGGTCCTCCCAGTGGAAGGCGTGACCAGCTCCGGCATAGACGACCAGGCGGGCGTCGGGGATCGCGGTGGCGAGGGTTTCCTGATCGCCGTGCGGGGAGAAGGCATCTTGATCGCCCCAGAGAATGAGCGTGGGCGCCTCGATCCTGGCGAGGTCGCCGGCGACGTCGTCTGCCAGGAAGCCGGCGAAAGCCGCTCGCCAGATACGCGCCGGGACCTTCAGGGATTCCCCCATAGCGGTCTTGAAGAGAGCGGGCGACATCGGCCGGGCGAGTGTGCTCTGCTGGAATTCGCGCGCGAAGGCCGGGTCGATGGGGTCGGTCAGCTCCGCCACGAGGCCGCAGAATTCCACGACGGCCGGGTTGGCGCGGAAGCTGTGGAACGTCGCTTCGAGCAGGATGCCGAGGGTGCGCTCCGGATGCTCTATCGCGAAGCGTTGAGCGACGAAGGCGCCCATCGAATGCCCGACGATGACGGCTGCCTCCAGCCCGACCGCGTCCATGAACGCTGCCAGGTCGGCTGAAAAGTCGGCCAGGCGATAGCCCGTTTCGGGGCGGTCCGAGTCGCCGTGGCCGCGCTGCGTCACCGCGAAGGCATGCAGCGAGGCGGGCAGCAGCGGCAGCACCTCCTCGAAGGAATGCCAGGAGTCAGTCACGCCGTGCAGGAGCACGACGGGGATGCCCATGGGGTCGCCCTGCTCGACGTATTCGAGCCGGACCCGGCCGGGGAGTTCGATTGAGATAGGACGTATCGTTGCGGTCAGCGTGTCTATAGCCATGATCTGGTCCTCACTTATGTCAAATACCTACTGTCTCGTCGCATCGTTGTTCTGAGCGTTCCCGTCATGCCGAGCCGCCGCGAGGAATCGTCCCGTCCGCTTGACGACGGCGAGATTCCTCTCTGCGATCGGAATGACGGGGCGTGGCGTTCGGATTTTGGTGCGCTCGTCAGAGGGTTGGCTAACCCACACGCGCCGGCCGCATTCGGCCGAGCCATTCGGCGATTTTGGCCACGAGCGAGCTAGACGAATCGACCGCGGCTGGCCGCGTGCCGTCTTTGCTGATCCAGGCGCGGTCGTGGATTTCGAGCCTGCGCTGCCGCACCAGCTTCTTATGGTTCTCGATTTGTTCGTGGTGATAGCTCTTGAGCAGTTCGGTCAACATGGTGGGATGCATCGTTTTCACACCTATCGTGGTTCACCACATATCGCCCGGTTGGGGCGGGGATGACGTGGGGTGGAGACCCCGCCCTCAACCGGGGCTGCTATTGCACCGCGATCTCGAAACGGAGGCTGACGCCCTCGGTGGCGTTGAAGCCGAGAAAGGTCTGCTGGGCTTCGCCGCGGGCGCCGCTGTACTCGCCGGTGCCGCCGGTGACGGCGCGGGCGATAGCGACCTCGACGTCGGCGAGTTCGTAGCCTTCGGTCACGAGCGTGGACTCACCGAATTCCTCACCGAAGGAGTAGAGCTGGGTGGTGATGACCATCGGGCCGGAGGTGGTGTGGGCGCCGTCGCCGACGAACCAACCGCGGCAGGTCCACTGGCCGAGCACCTTATCGGGGAACTCCGGGCTGCCGTCCGCCAGGACGCCGTTGGAGCCGTCGAGCGTGCCGTAGGGGTAGATGTAGCCCTGGGTGATGAATGGGTTACCGAACGCCGGCATGCCGTCCTCGTGGACCGGGGCGGCGTTGAAGACGAAGCGGGACATGTCCTCGGCGACATCGAACTTGAGGATGCCGTCCTGGATCAGCGTGCCGTCGACTTGCGCGACCTCGATGGGGAGGGCGCCTTCGCCGGCGGGTGTGGTCTGGGCGGTCGATCCGGCAGGGGCCGCGATGCTGACCAGCGCCACGAGGGCCAACATTCCGAACACGATGGTGAACTTGAGCCGTTGCGCGAACATCGTCTTCTTGTCCTTTCGGTCATGCACACGTGGTCAATACGAGTCTGACTGACATCTGGAATCGGCCGATCTGCTCTCTATGTTGCCGTCGCGCTCGCTTGGGGGCATCTGATGGGTGACAGATTTCTGCCAGTCAAATGTGCTCTGCCACCTGGCAGATAGCGCGGGGCGGTGGCGTCAAACGTGGCGACCGCCGCTAGGCAGCGACCGCATGTGTTGCCAGCGGGCATCCTCGATGCCGAACCAGGCGCCGGTGCGGGCCAGGCGCGCGAGCTCGGCGTCGGTGGCTCCTTCGGCGGCGCGGTAGTGATTGCGCTCGCCGAGCGCAAGACGGCGCAGTCCGCTGAAGAAGCGGTCAGCAATGCCGCTTATGACACGCTGCTGTTCCGCGCCCGGTGGTGAACCGGTTGCGTTTCCTACGCCGGCGCCACCGTCAAATACGGGTGCCTGCGTCCATCGTCTTGCGTCTTCCATGTCCGTTCCTTCCATCCTCTTGTCGTTGTAGCCCACGACCAAATAGTTGCTGCATGCGCCAATCGCCATCTGCCCGCGGCGCGGCCGGGCACACGACCAGCTTGCCCGTGGGTGGTCCGGGGAACATCTGCCAGGTGGCAGGTTTGGCGGTAGAGGAACGGGCTGTCAGGTGGCGGACACGGAGGGCGGCGAGGCGGCGAGGCGGCGAGGCGGCGAGGGCCGTCGATGGCGGTAGTACCCGGCGTTGCAACGCCGGGCTGGACTCCGCAACCGACGACGTCCCGCCGGGATTGTGGCAATCAACCTACCCACCAC
>JBOGUE010000167.1:0-3125 GCA_050695955.1 Thermomicrobiales bacterium
CCCCGACTGACGACCAACTCACACCAGAAAGGAACGCACAACGATGGCAACGCAAGTCGCTCAGGAACAAGAACTCGACCTCGCGAAGGCGCAGGCCTTCGCCTTCAAGGTGATGGGGGATACAACCTCCGTCTTGATGGGGCCGCTCCACCTGGCCGGCGAGCGGCTCGGCCTCTTCAACGTGCTGGCCGATGGCGGCCCCGCCACCAGCGACGTTTTCGCCCTCCGGGCTGGGATTGATGCGCGCTACGCACGGGAGTGGCTCGCGGCGATGGCCTGCTTTGGCTACGTTCGCTACGACGATCTGAGCAAGGAGTTCTCGCTGACGCCGGAGCAGGCGTTCGTGCTGGTCAACCGCGACAGCCCGGCCTACCTCGGCAGCATGGTTCACCTGCTGCTCGACTACTGGAAAAACGTCGACCTCCTCACCGACGTCATCCGCTCCGGCGGCGGCGTGCCACAGGACCACTTCGGCGCGGAGTGGAGTTGCGGCTTCGAGCGCTTTAGCCGCACCGCCTTCCTCAACAACCTCTGCCAGGACTGGATTCCGTCGATGCCGGAAGTCGATCGCCGGCTGCGCGCGGGCGGGACGGCGGCGGATATTGGCTGCGGCAACGGCCAGGCGCTAATCGAGCTGGCCAAGGGCTACCCGGAGGCCCGCCTCGTCGGCTACGACTACCACGCCCCCGCGATCGAGACGGCGCGCGCGAACGCCGAAGCCGCCGGCGTCGCCGACCGCGTCCGCTTCGAGGTCTGCGACGTCGTCAAGGGCATCCCCGGCAGCTACGACCTGATCACCTGCTTCGATGTGGTGCATGACATGCCGCGACCGGTCGAGTCCATGCGGGCGATCCGTGAATCGCTCACCCCCGGCGGCAGCTTCTTCGTCCTGGAGTTCAACCTCTCCGGCGATCTCCAGGAGAACATCGATCACCCCTTTGGCATGGGCGCCTTCGGCTACGCCGCCAGCGTCAACTACTGCCTGACGACCGCGCTGGCCGCCGGCGGCGTCGGCACCGGCACCTGCATGGGCGAGCGCACCTTCCGCCGCTACGCCGCCGAGGCCGGCTTCGGCGACGTCCGCCGCCACGACTTCGCCCACAACCCGCTCAATCTCTTCTACGAGGTGCGGGCCTAGGCACGGTCCCTCCCCGGCACGCCCCCCGTCATTCCGAGCCTGCGAGGAATCGTCCCGTCAATGGTCGAACGGGACGATTCCTCGTTCCTCAGAATGACGGGGTATCGTCTTCCTTGCCGCCCTTGCCGTCCTACCGGTGCCGCAGCCGCGGATCGAGCGTATCCCGCAACCCATCGCCCAGCAGATTCAGCGCAAAGACCGTCAGCGTCAGCGCCGCCCCCGGCGCCAGCATCGTCCACGGCGCCTGGCTCAGGAAGAGCTTCGACTCGTTGAGCATCGTCCCCCACGACGGCACGTCGGCCGGCGCCCCGGCGCCCAGGAAGGAGAGTGTCGCCTCACCCAGCACCGCCTCCGCGAAGACGAAACTCGCCTGCACGATCAACGGCGAAAGGCAATTGGGCAGGATGTGCCGGAAGAGGATGCGCGGCCCGGTCAGCCCCGTCGCCGCTGCCGCCTCGACGAACTGACTCTCCGCCACCCCCAGCACGACGCTGCGTACCACCCGCGCCAACCGTGGCGTATTCACGATTGTCAGCGCCAGGATGATGTTCGACACCTGCGCCCCCCGCACAGCCATCACCCCGATTGCCAGAATGACGCCGGGAAAGGCCATCACCCCGTCCATCACCCGCATCACCACCGCGTCGACACGGGAGTAGAATCCGGCCGCCAGTCCGATGACGGTCCCCACCACCGCCGTCGCAATCGCCACCGCAAACCCGACGCCAAGCGATAGCCGAGCGCCATGAACGACCCGGCTGAAGACGTCCCGCCCCTGACCATCAGTCCCGAAGGGGTTCTCAGACGATGGATCCAGTAATCGCTCGGCCGGGGTGATCAAGTTCGGATCGTGTGGCGCGATCAGCCCGGCGAAAATGGCGACCAAGACGAGGAAGATCAGCGTGATCCCGCCGACCGCGATGTTTCGCTGGCGGCGCAGGACCGCGCCGAGGTTCCGCCATCCCCCGGTGCGAGGGCGCTCCTGGGCCAGATCGAGTGCGGTCGTCGCCATTCCTTTAGACCCCTTCAGGCATGACGAATCCGCGGGTCGATCACCGCGTAGAACAGGTCGACCGCCAGGTTGATCAGCACATAGAACGCGGCAATGACGAGCACGGTGCCCTGAACCACCGGGAAGTCGCGCCGCCCGATCGCCTGGATCAGCAGCCGCCCGACGCCGGGGATGTTGAAGATCTGCTCCGTCACGACCGCACCGCCGATCAAGACGGCGAAGGTCAACCCGATCACGGTCAGGAGCGGGATGAAGGCGTTGCGCAGCGCATGGCCATAGACCACCCGCTGCTCGGTGAGTCCCTTCGCCCGTGCCGTGCGGATGTATTCGGTGTTGAGGACTTCGAGCATCATCGAGCGGGTCATGCGGGCCAACAGCGCCCCCTGTGCCGCGCCGAGGGTCACGGCCGGCAAGATCAAGTAGCGCAAGGAATCCCAGAGCCCTTCCGAGAGCGGCTGATACCCCGCCACCGGCAGCCAGCGCAGCTTGACGGCAAAGATCAGGATCAGATTGAGGCCGAGCCAGAAGGTCGGCATCGAGATGCCGAGGATGGCGACGCTCATCGAGCCGACGTCGAGCCAGCCACCCCGCCGCCGAGCGGCGAAGATACCGGTCGGCAGGCCGATAACGAGCGCCACCGATGTCGCCAGGATCGTCAACAGCAGCGTTGGCTGCGCCCGATCCAGCAATGCCGCCGCCACCGACTGATCGAGGAAGATCGAATCGCCCAAATCGCCGCGGACCAACTGCCCTAGCCAGCGAAGGTATTGCTCGGTGATTGGGTCGTTGAGCCCGAGCCGCTCGCGCAGCGCCAGCCGCTGCTCCTCCGTCGCGTCCGGCCCCAGGATCACCCCGGCCGGATCCCCCGGCGTCATCTTGAGCAGCAAAAAGACACCGGTGGCCACCAGCAGCATCACCGGAATCGTCATCAATAGGCGCCGGATCGTGTACGCGAGCATGGTTTCTAGCCGTTAG
>JBOGUE010000168.1:0-7061 GCA_050695955.1 Thermomicrobiales bacterium
GGCAAGGGCAGACACGGAGGTCTGCCCCTACACGACTTGCGCCATTTCCATGTAGGGGCAGACCTCCGTGTCTGCCCGCCATTAAGTTCGACGGGGCAACCTATGTGACAGCACGCGCGATTGCATCTGAAGCTCTGGGCCGCTCTGGCCATCGCCCTGATTGTGCTCCTGGCAACGGCGGTGGCCGGTCCGCGGGCGTCAGCCCATCCCCTCGGCAACTTCACTGTCAACCAATACAGCCGGGTCGAGGCAACGGCCGACGGCTTGCGTGTGGTCTACGTCCTCGATCTGGCCGAGATCCCCGCGTTTCAGGAGATCCGCGCTATCGACGCGGATGGCAACGGCGAGATCGCCGGAGCGGAGCGCAACACCTACCTGGATCGCACACTGGCGGAAATCGCGCCCGCGCTGCGCTTGACTATCGACGGTGAATCGGCCGACCTGCGCGTCGTCGAGCGAGACGTCACGTTTCCCGAAGGGCAGGCCGGTCTCAAGTTGGTTCGGATACGGGCGGTCCTGGCGCCGGTGGCGGGCCAAGCCGCCGATGCCGGTTCGCACGCGGTCGCCTTCGAAAACCGCTACGCAACCGATCGCCTCGGCTGGCGGGAGATCGTCGTCACCCACGGCACGGGCGTCCGCATCGACGGCGCGACCGTGCCCACCACCGACGTCAGTGGCGAACTGCGCTCGTATCCGTCGGACTTGCTCGCCAGCCCGCTCGACGTCACGACCGCGGCGTTCACCCTCACTCCCGCGCCTGGTGAGCCTGCCGCCGCCGGCTACCTCGGGTTCGCGACCGGCTCCAACGATCAGTCCGGTGACAGTCCGCGCCCGGGATTCGCCGAAACGCGGTTCGCCCCGCTCCTGGACGATGGCAAACCATCCGGCGCCGGACTCCTCGTCGCGCTGCTGGCGGCGATGGCCTGGGGCGCGGTCCACGCGCTCTCACCGGGGCACGGCAAGACGGTCGTCGGGGCCTACCTTGTCGGGTCGCGCGGCACGCCAAAGCACGCCGCCTTCTTGGGGCTGACTGTGACGATTACCCACACCGCCGGCGTGATCGCTCTCGGCCTGGTCACTCTCTTCGCCGCGCGTTACGTCGTGCCGGAGCGCATCTTCCCTTGGCTCAGCGTCGCCTCCGGCGCCCTCGTCGTCGCCCTCGGACTCGTCACCCTCCGCCGCCGCCTGGCCGGCCACGACCATCATCACCACCATGACCATGAGCATGAGCACGACCACACCCATGACCACCATCACCACGGTCGCCACCACAGCCATCTGCCGCCGGGGGCGGACGGGCGCCGGGTGATCTGGCGCGAATTGCTGGCGCTCGGCGTCTCCGGCGGCCTGATCCCCTGCCCCTCGGCGCTGGTGGCGCTGCTGGGCGCGGTCGCCCTCGGCCGACCCGGCATCGGCCTTGCCCTCGTCATCGCCTTCAGCCTCGGCCTGGCAGGCGCCCTCACCGCCCTCGGCCTCCTCTTCCTCTCCGCCGGCCGCTTCTTCGAACGGTGCATCGGCGCCAGCAGCAGGCTGCAACTCGTGCTGCGCTACGGACCGGTCTTCGGCTCCGCCGCCTTGACCCTAGCCGGCGTCGCGATCGTAGTGCGCGGTCTGGGGGAGATGGGTTTAGGCTAGTGGCGAGTAGTGACGCTGGATGCGATCCCCCGTCATGCTGACCGCAGGGAAGCATCCCCCGGCGAAGCCGCGTCGTCCCTCAGCCCCCGTGCCTGATGACCGACGGTGCGCTGCGCGCGGGGATGCTTCGATCCCTCAGCATGACGGAGGGCGTCGGGCAGCGCCCCTACATGATCGCGTGAACCAAACCATCCCCACATGCAACAAAATAGACAGTGATGGATGACGTCGACCTGATCGCCGCGATTGCGCATGGGGACGACACGGCGTTGCGGGCGCTCTTCGAGCGGCACGCGCCGTGGCTGGCGAGACGACTGCGCCGCACGCTGCCGGCCGATGTGGTGGAGGACGTGCTGCAGGAGACATTCGTGGCGATCTGGCGCGGGGCGGGACGCTATCACGGCGGCGGAGCGGTCGGCGCTTGGCTCTGGGGGATCGCCCGGCGGCAGGCGGCGATGTGGGCGCGGGCGCATGGACGGTCGCTGCCTGATTTCGAACTGGCCGCTGCTGACGATCCGGCGACGCAGGCGATCCGGTCGGTCGATCTAGAAGCCGCGCTCGCAACCCTGGGACCGGCTGGGACCGCGCAACGGGAGTTGGTTCGCATGGTCTACGTCGAAGATCGGCCGCTGGCCGAAGTCGCCGAAGCACTCGACATCCCCCGCGGCACGGTCAAGAGTCGTCTCTTCAAGGCGAGGCAGCGGCTGCGCGCTGCGCTGCACGGCGCGGAGGATTGACGATGGATCAGCATCGCGACCGCATTGGTCATCCCGATACACCCGACCACATCGCGGGTTGCACCGTCTGCCGCGAGGCCGCGATGGTCGCTATGGACGTCGATCTCGGCAGGGTCTGGGTTGGTATCGCCGGGGACGTGTGGGCGAAGCCGGCCGGCGCCGTGGAACGGTGGGTCGCGCGAGTTTTGCGGTCGCCGGGGTTGGCACGGGCGCTGATGACGACGCCGTCGCTGATCGTTTCGTGGATCTTTGCCTCGATCGCGGTCTTCGGCGCCGGGGTGCTCGTGACGTGGACCACCGGGGATCCATGGGTGGCGTTGCTGGCGCCGGCGGTGGCCGGGGCCGGGATCGCCTTTGCCTACGGGCCGGGGATCGACCCGGCATTCGAGTTGAGCCGGTCGATGGCGATCTCGGATCGGATGGTCCTCCTCGTCCGCGCGCTGACGGTTTTTGGTCTCAACGCGGTGTTGGGCCTGATCGCGTCGCTCTTTGCCGAGGGAGCAGCCGACCTGACGTTCAGTTGGCTGGTGCCGATGACGACGGTGGCCGCGCTGGCCCTGGCGGCGGCGACGCTGAGCCATTCGCCGAATGTCGGGGTCGCGGCAGGAGTCGCCGGTTGGTGCATCGTCATCCTGGCCGGCCAGGCGGGGACGGGTGAGCTCGCTGCCGCGCTCGAACGGAATCTCTTGCCCGCCTATGTGCTGGCGACGGTTGTCCTGGTTGGTGTCGCGCTCTACGCAACGGCGGGAGAGCGCTCTGGGTCACGAACATGGAGTGCTGGGTGATGCAAGTTCTCGTCGAAGATGTGCGACAGCGTTTTGGGCAGACCGAAGCACTCCGGGGAATCGATCTGGAGGTCGGAACAGGTGTGTTCGGGCTGCTCGGCCCGAACGGCGCCGGCAAAACGACGTTGCTGCGGACGCTGGCGACGATCCTGACGCCGACCACGGGCCAGGTTCGGTTGCTCGGGTTCGACCCCGAGAATGCGAAGGAGCGGCGGGAGCTACGCCGGCGGCTCGGCTATCTGCCGCAGGCGCTCGGCTATTACCCGAACTTCTCGGTCTTCGAGTTTGTCGAGTATTTCGCGCTGCTCAAGGAGATGCCGGCTGACCGCGTTCGCCCGGCGGTGGCGCGGGCGATCGAGCGGGTCGATCTCGGCGACCGCGCCAGGAGCAAGCTGAAGACCCTCTCCGGTGGGATGTTGCGGCGGGTCGGGGTCGCCCAGGCCATCGTCAACGAGCCGGATCTGCTGCTGCTCGACGAGCCGACGGCGGGACTCGACCCGGAACAGCGGGTGATGTTCCGGACGCTGCTGCGTGAGTTCGGGCAAGACGGGATCGTGATCGTCAGCACCCACCTGATCGAGGACGTGGCGGCGGCTTGCACCGACGTCGGATTGATGGACGGCGGCCGGATCGTCTTCCAGGGTTCCCCGACCGAGCTGACGGTGCGCGGCGAGGGGCACGCCATCGGCGACTCGCCTTTGGAGCGAGGCTACAGCCGAGTGCTGGCGGAGGTGCGGGCATGAGCGGTCGCCTCTTGAGAATCGAATTGCGGCGCAACGAGCTGCTGCTCATCTTTCCGGTGGTGGTTGTCCTCTATGGATTCTTCACCTGGGACGGAGTGCTCCGCCACTCGATACTCTTCTGGGCGGACGGGAGCATAGAGTCACGGAATGTGATTGCCCTGCTCGGACCATTCTCCGGAGCGGTCGCGGCCTGGATGGCAGGCCGGAATCGGCGCCGCGGACTGGATGAACTGATCGCGACCACACCGCGGCCGGCGCTGGGACGAGATCTGACGATCTGCGCCGCGACGGCAATCCTGGGCATTGCGGCCTACGCCGCCGCGGCGGTTGCCGTCCTGGGGTGGACAGCGCCGCGGACCTCATGGGACGGGCCGTACGTCTCGGTCCTGATCCCCAGCCTGGTCGGGATTGCCGCGATGGCTGCCGTCGGCTATCCGATTGGACGGGCCTTTCCGCGGCGGATCACGGCGATTCTCGTCGGCGCCGGATTGATTATCGCGATCGCGCTCCCAATCACCCTTTCGGACTCGTGGCCGCGGTTCCTCTCCCCGGTGGGCGAATTGAACGCCTCGCCCTGGTATGGCATTCGGCCGGGTATCGCGTTTGAGCAATCGCTGTTCCTGCTCGGCATCGCCTACGTCGGTCTCGCCGCGGTGGCGGCCGCGAGCAAGGCCCGCCGCGTGGCGCTGCCGGTGCTCGTCGTCGCGATCGTCACCAGCGCCATCGGCATCGGAGCGGTCCGCGCCGGGGCACAAGACGAGGGGAAACCAAAGCTCCTCGCCTATGAGCCGGTCTGCGCCGGCGACCCGGTGACGATCTGCGTGCACCCCGCGTTCGAGGGCGTTTTGGACGAGCTCGCCGACCGGACGAACACGATGTTGGCGCCGTTCGCTGGACTCGACGGTGTGCCAACACGATTCGAGCAACAGGCGCCCACCCTCGAACAGGTTCGTCGGAACGACATACCAATGCCCGCGGAAGGCGAGTTCTACATCGAATATCCGACCTTCACGGGCATGATTTTCGAGGCGCTGTTTCAGATCTCGGACAGTTTCCTGGGTGAGCCCGATGAGCCCGATGAGCTGGACTCGCGAGACATTCCTGTCTCGGAGGCTCGTTTCCTCGTCCACGTCACGCTGCTGGAATCCGCCGGATACGACCTGACATGTGAGGACGACCAGGTCACCTACGAGATCGACAGCGGTTTCCTGAGCAGCGGGTCGGCCATGGGCTTTTTTGGGATACCCTGCGAAGAGGTTGACCGATTCACCGCGCTTGATCCTGAGGTGCGCGCCGAGTGGCTGCGCCAGAACGCGGCGGCGCTGCGGGCGGGTGAGATCGACCTGGAGGACCTGCCGTGAGCTCCACTCCTCTGGAGACAACAGCATCATGAATGGCCGAATCCTTTGGATCGAACTGCGGCGCAACGAACTGCTGCTCCTCTTCCCGGTCGTCATGCTCCTCTATGGGTTTGGGACCTGGGAATCGGTGCTCAACCTGTCTGTGGTCTTTTGGGTGGAAAATAGCGTCGAGGCCCGCAATTCAGTTGCGCTGCTTGGACCGTTCGCGGGGGTGGTCGCGGCCTGGATGACGGGGCGAGACCGACGGCGCGGACTCGACGATCTGATCGCCACGACGCCGCGTCCCGCGCTGAGCCGCGATCTGACGGTCTGGGCGGCGACCGCACTGCTGGGCATCGCGGCTTACGCCGTGGTTGCGGCCGTGATCCTGGGGAGAACGGCGTTGCGAGCCTCGTGGGACGGACCCTATCTGTCGATCCTTGTTCCCGGGTTTTGCACGATCGTCGCGATGGCAGCGATCGGCTATCCGATCGGACGGATCCTCCCCCGGCGCGTCACGGCGATCCTCGTCGGCGCGGGATCGATCATCTTGATCGCGTTGCCCATCACCGTTTGGGACTCGTGGCTGGGATATCTCTCACCGGCGTTCGCGGCCGATACTCCGCTTTCGGCGTGGTGGGGCGTCCAGCCGAACATCGCGCTTGCGCAGTCGATCTTCTTGCTGGGCGTTGCCTGTCTTGGCCTCGCAGGAATCGCGGCCGTCAGTCGCGCGCGTCGGGTGGCGCTGCCGGTACTGCTCGTTGCGATCGTGACCGCCGCCGTCGGCATCGGGACGATTCGATCCGGCGTGCACGCGGCGGGAGAGCCGGAGATCGCCGCCTATGATCCGGCCTGCGCCGGCGATGCGGTCATGGTCTGCGTCCACCCCGCCTTCGAGGGCGTGCTCGACGATCTCGTCGCCGGCACGGAGGTGATCATCGCGCCGTTCGTTGGGCTCGAGGGCGTACCGACGCGCCTCGATCAACAAGCACCCCGGCCGCCCGACGACAGTGGGGGCGTTTTTTCGGACGTTATGAGTGGCGAAGTCGACGGCGCAATCCTCGCGGGGCCTGGTTTCTCCATCGAGGATCCGGTCGATGTCGGCGCCGTCTTCGTCGCGTTGAATCAGATCACCGCTCAGATCTTGGGCCCGCCGCCGATGCCGGATGGACAAGACACCGCGGCTTGGGAGGCGCGGCTTGTCATCCGTCTCGGCCTGTTGCAGGCCGCTGGCTACGATCTGACGTGCAATGGTGACGAGATGGTCGAAAGCGGACTCCTGAGCTCGTCGAGCCTTGCGTATCACGGCGTGTCCTGCTCGGCGTTCGAGCGGTTCGTGGCGCTCAATCCGGCGACGCGCAACGAGTGGCTGCGTCAGAACTACGAGGCAATCCGCGCCGGGGAGATCACGTTGGAGGACCTGCCGTGAGACTCTTCTGGCTCCACCTGCGGTCACGGCCATTGGCGGAGGCAGCCGTGGGGATCGCCGCGATCGCGCTGACGACGTGGCTGCTGTTGGAGACGACCGACAACTCATTTGTCATGCGTCTGGTAACCGTTGCCATCCCCCTCGCCGCGGCCTTCGTCGTCACCTGGAGTTCGCGGTCGCCGTTTGGCGAGGGCGAGTTTGCCATCGGGTCGTTGCTACCGTGGTTGCGCCTCGGCCAGCTCGGCATCGTGCTCGTGGTGGGTTTCCTGGCGTTGACGGCCGCGAACGCGGCGGTGGCGGAGCGGGAGACGACCGGTGAGGTCGCGCGCAACGTGGTCGGCTACGCCGGCCTGGCCTTCCTCGGTCGCCGCGTCTTTGGCCCTATTGGCGCC
>JBOGUE010000169.1:0-4431 GCA_050695955.1 Thermomicrobiales bacterium
ACCCGATTGTCGCGGCGCGTTGAGGACGGACGTGCTCCGCGGAGCACGTCCGTCCTCAACGCGCCGCGACAATCGGGTCAGTGTCTACGGTCGGGCGAGCGGCCGCCACCTGGGGGACGGCGTGCTCGACGGCCCAGGCCAGGGGCATAGTCGGCGACCGCCTCCCAGCCGTCTTGGCCGAGCGTGCAGTAGGAGCGGCCGGGGAACTCTTGGTAGGCGGTGACCGCCTTGGACGTGCGGTCCTTGTCGGCGTTGGACTTGTTGACCGCCGCGGGCATGATGTGGTCCTCGCCGCCGGCGATGAAGAGCAGCGGCGCCCGGTCGTTGTTGTCGTAATTGACCCAGGTCGCCTGGTGACCCGGCGCGAAGTTAGCCAGGATCCCGCCCCACACCCAGCTGCCCGGCGCGGCGATGTGGTAGCGCTCGTAGACCTCCGCCGACTCCTCCTCGCCGAGGGTGTTGGTGAACGCGTAGTGGAACTGCGCGGGCGTGGAGCCGACGGCCCGATGCCGTTTGTCCGGGTTGTTGAGCACGGGGAAGGTCGCCTTGATCTGGGAGAGCGGCAGGGTCCGCACGCCTTCGGTGGGCGCCGAGTCGATCGCCACGCCAGCGGCGCCGAGCCCGTGGTCGAGCAGGATCTGCACGAGCGCGCCGCCGAAGGAGTGGCCCGTGAGGATCGGCGGGCGGTCGAGCCCACGGACGATGCCTTCGAGGTGCGCGACCGTACCCGGCACGGTCACGGCCGCGATCGGCGACGAGTCGGCGCGCAACGCCTCGACCTCGACCTCTAGACCGGGATAGGCCGGGGCCAGCACGCGGTAGCCGTGGCTCTAGTAGCGCTCGATCCAGTGCTCCCAGCTCAACGGGGTCATCCACAGCCCGTGGATCAGGACAATGGTGTCGGCGGTGTTGGAGTTCATTGAGTCCTCCTTATAGCGGTGTCTCGCCGCGTGCCAGGCAATACTCGACCTGAGGAAGGCCAGCAGGACGGCGTTGAACTAGTCCATGTGCGTGCTTCGGTCGGCGCCCCTTCCGCCGTAGAGGGGCGCCGAGAACGGTCAAGACGACCGCGTCGGGTTAGCCGACCGACCCGGCCGCGGTGAGGATCAGGTCGGCGACCGCCTTCGGCTGCGAGATCATGACCACGTGCGAGGCGTCGATCTCGACCGTGATGGCGCCGGCGCGCTGGGCCATCAGGCGCTCACCGGTCACCCCGATCGTCTTGTCGGCGGTGGCCACGACTGCCCAGGAGGGGAGGGTTTTCCACCCGGGAACGCCGGACGGTTCGCCAAACCCGAGGGCAGAGCCCGGGCGCTGGGAGACCGCCATGAACGCCGCGGTCTCGGCCGGCAGATCGGCGGCGAAAACCTCATGGAACATTGCCTGATCGATAGAGAGCTCGACCCCTGGCTCGCTGTCGGGACCGGTCGGATATTGAGCCGGGCGCAGTGCCGGTCCAAGCAGACTATCGGTCGCGGCCTCGGCTAGCGCCTGTATGGTCTCCCCTTCGTCGGGGGCAAAGGCCGCGACGTAGACGAGTCCGACGACGTTCGGCGCCTGAGGAGCGGCGTTGGTAATGACCACGCCGCCGTAGGAGTGCCCGACCAGGAGCACCGGGCCGTCGATCTGGCTGGCCACGCTGGCGATGTAGGCGGCATCACTGGCAACGCCGCGCAGCGGGTTCGCCGGGGCGACGACGCTTACGCCCGCGGCCTGCAACTCGCCGATCACGCCAGCCCAACCGGAGGCGTCGGCGAAGGCGCCGTGGACCAGCACAACGGTCAGGGCGCCGGTGGCGCTGGGAGTGGCTTCGGACATCGGGGTTCCTTCCTGGGTGGTAGCGACGGACGGACGGGACAGGGCGCCTGTGGTAAGAACGGCCGCCGCGCCGGCGCCGGCGAAGCGGCCGAAGGCGGCACGGCGTGACAAGCGGCGATCAAGGGGGCCAGGGGATTGGTCGCTGCGGTACTTGCTCATGATTTCCCTTCCTGCCGGTAGCGTCCATACGGACGAAGAGCTTTTCAGGCCGCCTTGCTGTTCGACGGCATGCTCATCACTATCCGACCCCGGTCGGCGCCGCGGAACGTGAAAACTGCCTGATTGGGGACGGGAACATGCTGGAGGTAGCCCAGGTAGTTCTTCGGGGTGTGCTAGAAGATGGAGCGCGCATGATCGTCTGGACGTCATTGATCCGCGGGATCCGTTCGCCGGCCACATCGTCAGGATCAGGTCGTTTTGATCAGACCGCCATCGATGACGTAGTTGGCGCCGGTGACGTTGGCGGTGCGCGCGGAGGCCAGCAGCACGATGAGCGTGGCGACCTCCTCGGGTGTCGTGAAACGCCCGGTCGGGATCCCACCCATGCCGGCGACGATCGCCGCGCGGGCGGTATCGGCGTCGACGCCGGTCGCGCGCGCGTCGGTGTTGGCGACACCGTCCTGACCGAGTCAGAGGTCGGTATTCACGGGCCCCGGCGAGACCGCGTTGACGCGGATGCCCTTCGGTCCGAACTCCTGGGACAGCGCCTTCGTCAGGTTGACCAACGCGGCTTTGGCCGCCCCATAGTCGATCACCCCGGCATCCGGGTGAAAGAACGCGTTGACCGACGCGACGCTGACGATCGACCCGTTACCTTGTTCCACCATCGGGACGAGGGCGGCGCGGATCGATCGCACGGCGATGAAGAAATTCATCTGCATCGACCACGCAAACTCCTCATCGCTCGTGCCCAGGAAGCCGTCGAGTCGCAGGCGGACGGCGCCGACGTTGTTGACCAGCACGTCAAGCCGGCCGTGCTCAAAGATTGCTCGCTGAATCAGCTCTGCCGGGGCCATCGGCACGGTCAGATCGATCGCGACTGGAGTGACCCGATCGACATGCTCCAAACCTTCGACGTTCCGGGCGCCCGCGACCACATAGGCGCCTTCATCGACGAGCGCCCGGGTGACGGCCAGGCCGATGCCCTTGCTGGCGCCGGTCACAACGGCAACTTTTCCATCGAGCTGCAGGTCCATGACCGCGCCTTGTGTCTGAACTCGAAAGAGGCTCGGGTCGCTCTGCCCTTTGAGCGTCCCGGGTTCACGGAGCGGCCGTCAGCACGGCACAGTTCCCACAATGCGCCCCCGCACCGCGGCACGCACCGTGAGAACCCCTCGATTGCGCACAGCGGCGTCAAGGTGGAAACCGGGTAGTTTTCACGGTGTATGAGGGGATGGAGGAAGGGGCATGCTACGATGTTCCAACGCCTAACGCCTAAGGCACGTTTGCAAATTCCGTCATTCCGAGCTTGTCGAGGAATCTGCCTCAGATGAGAGACGTCTCCCAGCAGAGCCGGATCCTTCGACAAGCTCAGGATGACGAAGGGGGACGCCCATCAGACCCGTTTGCAAGCACGCCCTAACGCCTAACTGGTCCATCCGGTGCGTGCGCTACCCGTGTGCGGATGACCGTGCTCAGCCCTGGAAGGGCTTCGTAGGTTCAGCCTTGGGTTTCAACCCGAGGTCCAAGCGTGCCGGATGGACCCCTAACGCCTCCGATCATGCAAGTCCATGGCGGATGGCGAAGGCCGCCGCCGCGGTGCGGGAGTCGACGCCGAGCTTGGCGAGCAGGTTGGTCACGTGGCCGCCGATGGTGCGCGGGCTGATCGAGAGGCACCCGGCGATCTCCCGGTCGCTCATGCCCGCGGCGACGAGACGCAACACCTCCCGTTCCCGCGCCGTCAGTCCGGCTGTCGTTGCCGGGTCAGGATCGGTTGAGGGTGCGCTGGCTGCTCCGGGCGGATCGGCAACGAGCGCCTCGGCGATTGCCTGTTCCAACGGCAAGACTCTCCCCGCCGCCGAGGCAGCGGCGAATATCTCAGGCGAAAGGGCCGCCTGCACAAGCGCCAGACTGCGCTCGTGTCTGGCACGTTGCCATAACTCGACGCCGGCGCCAATTCGCTCGCGCAACTCCGCCGTCACGGCGTAGAGGCGCGCGGCCTTCTCCCAACGCCCCTGCATCGAGGAGACGTCTGCAATGCCGGCCAGGGCGTTAGTCAGGTATCGCCGGTCGCCGCGGTCGTGGGTGAGGTCGAGCGCCTTACGGTAGGCAACGAGCGCTCGCTCATAGTCGCCGCGCTCGCGAGCCAGATCACCGGAGATGCGGAGCGTATCCGCCAACTGCCAGATGAAGCCGAGCGTCCGTTGTCGCCGCAGCGCCTCCTCAACGTGGATAGTGGCCCGGTCGGGGTCGCCCTGGGCGAGGGCTATCTGGCCCAGATTGGCGTGGGCCACGCTGATAAGTTGGGGTCCGACGGCAGCCGTGGTCTCCGCCGCCTGGAACAGGGCCAGCGCGTTCGTCATCCGGGTTGCCGCTCGACCGTAGTCGCCGAGGTGCAAGTCGACTAGACTCAACCCCTGCAGCGCCGCCGCCTCGGTCAACGCATCCCCAACC
>JBOGUE010000170.1:0-6864 GCA_050695955.1 Thermomicrobiales bacterium
GCCCATTACGGAGGAAGTCGGGTCGATATCTTCGATCCGACCGGGAAGCACGTGGACGCGATCCCAGTTCCAGGAGCGAAGGTGACCAACGTCGCCTTTGGCGGGGCCGACAATCAGACGATTGTCATCACCGACGTCGAAACGGCGTCGCTTTACCGCGCACGGCTCGACGTCGCTGGCCAACCGCTGTACGACGGTCGCTCGATCTCGCTAGCAGACGACTTAGGACGACGACAAAGCGGACGCACTACCGATCTGCTGTAACAGCGCCACCGTGTCGTACTGGAGCCAGCGCTCGATCGTCTGGCCGTCCCGCAACCGGTCCATCGAGATCCCGTCGATCTCGATCCGGCGACCGGAGGGTGGCACACCCATGAAGGGACCCTTGTGCGTGCCGCGGGCGACGAAGCGATAGACCACATAGTCCGCCTCGCCGACCATCGACTCAATCGTCAAGTTCAGATCGGGAAATGCTGAACGGAAGCCGCAGATGTCGATCCGGACGCCCTCCGGACCATAGTGATCACCCAACGGCAAATGGCTGACGTGATCCGTCGATACCAGTTCAGCTAACAGCCTCGTGTTGCCGCCGTTGATGACTTCCTCGACAAACCGATGTGCGATGCGCTTGTTTTGTTCCACCATGACTCGCTGCTCCAAATACGTGGACACCCAGTCGATGTCCGGGACACGACGTTGCCGACCCACCGGCGGCGAAAATGCCTGCCGGCGGGCGCCGGTCCCCGGGACGGCCCTCAATCCGAGGTCCCCGACGCTGACTACATAGTGCGATACAGTTCGCGTTCTTTCATCAGTGAGACGACGTATTCTTCACATATGCTCATTACGCGTTCGCATACGTCAGGCGACGTATCAGACGCACCGGTGAGTAGCCGAAGTCACGCGACCGGTCACCGAATTGACCAATTGACCGGTGAGGCGAGCGATCAGGTCCCCGACAATGCCAACGGCGATGCCATAGGCGTCGCGCCGCCTCCGTACCACCATGCGCGCAGGGCAATGAGCGCGTCAAGCCATTGCTGATCGCGATCCGCGATTGCCGCTGCCTCCAATCGCAACTCATCGTGCTCAGCCTGCTCGACTGCTGCCCGCGCGAGCAGGAGGTCCGCGTCGACCGCGCCGATCAATAGATCGAGGAGGGCAGCGTCGTCCGGCGTCGCCACGCACGCTTCCGCCACAATCCCGGTCATCCCCAGCACTTCGAACCCACCGGGGATCCCTCCCCTACCCGGCGTGGCCTCGCCCAACCGCTCGACCGCGGCTACCAGTTCTTCACGTGTCAACGACGCTTGGTCACCGAACCAGAGCGATCGCCACACGCCGAGACGTCGTGCACGCTCGCCGAGGTTGGCCGTCATCTCCGTCCCGAAGGCTCGTAGCGCATCGTGCTCCGCGCGGACCGCCGCCACCGCGGCGACACTCGCCAGCCGTTCCGTGTGTAATAGGACCAGGTCGAGGTAGACGATATCGAAGGTGACCGCGGCCGCGGGCGTGGCGGGGACTGCTGGCGATCCATCCGGTGTTGCCGCGGCCACCGCCCCACACGGTTCGAGGGTCGACGATGTCCCAATCGGTCTCGGCGTGCCGGCTTTCTGGCCGCCCACGACGCTCATCGACGGCGCCAGCACACTCACGAACGCGATGATTCCGATCGCCACAGCTGCAAGCACGACGCGAAACATGGATCGACCCCCTTGCCGGCGGCCGACCCACCAGCCGGGCTAGCTTAGTCGATCCCTATGTAGGTGTCTGCCGTTCCTGTCGGACGACAAGTCAATCCGCAAACGTGGGTCATTCGCAACAGCGCACCGGTGGCCTGGCTCTCAGTTCCTCTTGTTGCCGCACCGGCAACACCGCCCACGGATGCAACGCTCGCTCCGGCGACCGGTCGAGGACTTCGCCGTCAATCATGGTCAAGGTGTTCACCAGCCGCTTCGAGCCAGCACGCTCGTTCATGTGAATATCTTGGAACAGGTACTCGCCTTCTTCGATCGCGAAGAGCGCCACATCGGCAGCGCTACCCGGCCGCAGCGATCCGAGGTCCGGTCGCCGCATCGCCATCGCCGGGCGGCAGGTCGCCCGTTCGATCACCTCCGCCAAGCTCAGTCCCAGACTGAGGAACTTCGAGAGGGTCCACGGCATGTCGAACATCGGACCCTGGATCGCAAGTTGGTGGATATCGGTGCTAATTACGTCCGGCAGGATCCCGTCCGCCAGCATCGCCTCGGTCGTCTGGAAGCTGAACGACCCGGTCCCGTGTCCGATATCCAGCACCAACCCGCGCTCGTGCAACGCCTTGATGGCCGGCAGGATCTTGCCGTTCGATCCGACGATCCGCATCGACTGCCCGGTAAAGCAATGCGTCAGGATGTCTCCCGGGCGCAGTAAATGGGCGACCTCCTCGATCGTCGGCGGACCCAACCCAATGTGGGCCATCAGCGGCAGTTCAACCCGGTCCGCCAGATCCCGCGCCATCTCAAGGGGCCGGATACCGACGCCGCGCGTCGTACTGGCGTCGATCCGCGCCTTGATGCCAAGGATGACATCGCGGTTCTGCTCGACAATCGTCTCCGCCAACTCGACGTTGCAATAGTCGAGATTCGCGAGCTCCCAGGACGGCGCAATCAGGCCAATCGCCGAGAGGTTCAGCAACGCATAGACCTTCGACCGGCTCGGTTCCGCCACGTACCGCCGAAAACCAGGAAAGCTGTACGCGCCGGAGCTGCCGACGTCAAGCCACGTCGTCACGCCGCTCCGCGCCGCCACCGGGTCCGGCTCGATCCCCCAATAGGTCACGCCCCAATAGACGTGCGTATGCAGGTCGATCAGCCCCGGCGTCACAGAGCGATCGCTGGCGTCGATCACCGTTGTCGCCGTCGACGGATCGATACCCGCCTCCACGGCCGCAATCTTCCCATCCCGGATCGCCACGTCGAGCTTGCCGTCGTACCCCGACCCCGGATCGACGACCGTGCCGCCTTGGATCAACGTGTCGTACTTGGATCCCGTGGATGCCATTCGCCCTCTCGCCTCGCTCGCACCTTCGCGCTTAGTTCCACCGATCCTTTTCCGGGTCCTCGTCGAGCGGGGGCAATGCCTTTACTTCGGCCCAGAGCTCCTCCGGAATCGGGAACGTGTGAAAGTCGATGGTCTGCTGGATGCGCTCCGGCCGGCTCATGCCGACGATCGTCGACGTGATCCGCGGATCGCGCGTCGAGAATTGCAACGCGACCGCCGGCAGCGGCACTCCATACCGTTCGCAGATCGCCACGATCTGGCGAGTTCGGTCGAGGAGGGCTGGCGACGCCTCCTGATATGCGTACCGTGGATACGCGTCCGGCCCCTTCGCCAACATACCGCTGCCGTACGGCGCGGCGTTGAGCACCGCCATCCCCCTTTTCGCGGCCGCGTCGATGAGATCATTCGCGGTCTGATTGAGCAACGTGTAGCGGTTATGGGTAATCAAGGCGTCAAAGACGTCAGTCTCCACGTACCGCATCTCGACGTCGATCGGTCCGCTCGCTACACCGAGATACTGGATAACGCCCTCGTCGCGGAAGCGGCGCAGGACGTCCACCGGACCGCCCGGCGCCATCGCATCTTCATAGGTCGTCCACTCCGCGTCGTGGAGATAGACGATCTGCAACGTGTCGAGCCCGAGCAGGTCGAGGCTGCGCGCCAGACGCCGTTTGATCGTCTCGCCATTGTAGTCCCCCGCCCGCGGATCGCGGCCTTCTTTCGTTTGCAACACCGACCCGGCCGGGAGCCCGCCCAACTCGCGGATCACCAATCCGACCCGGCGCTCACTCTCCCCATCGCCATACGACGCCGCGGTGTCGATGTAGTCAATCGGGCTTTCCAACGCCGTCCGCACCGTCGCCGTCGCGTCTTCCTCGGCGACACCATACGCGAACGTTTCCGGCATGTTGCCCAGCGGCGCGCAGCCGATCGCGATCGGCGGCGCCATCAGCCCGGTCGAGCCGAACGGTCGTCTCGCCAGGAGATCAGCCGCCTTTGCCTCAGCCATCGAGTCGTCTCCTCTCACCTGGACCCAGGCGCCACACCGCGCACCGCCGTTTCGACCCGGTAAACGCTTGTCCGAGCGGTCAGGAAGAGTGTCGAAAACTCGGGGCCGCCGAAGGCGATGTTCGCCGCGTGCTCCGCCATCTCGAAAACGCCGATATACGTCCCGTCCGCCTCGTAGACCGACACCCCTCCCGGCCCAGTCGTCCACAGCCGCCCGTCCTCGTCGACTTTCATCCCATCGAAGTTGCCGGTCCGCTGGTCGTCCTTCCGGTCAGCAAAAACCTCACCGTTGCTTAGCGAACCGTCCGCCTGCACCCGATAGCGCATGATGACCCGATCCCGCGAGTCGCCGACGTAGAGTTCTGATTGATCCGGTGAGAAGGTCAAGCCGTTTGGCGAGGTCAGGTTGCGCACGACGCAAGTCAACGAACCGTCCAGATCGAACCGGTACACACCCTGGAAATCGATCTCCCTCGTATCGCCCGGCCCCAAGCCGTACGGTGGATCGGTGAAATAAACCGCGCCGTTGTCGTGCACCACCACATCGTTCGGGCTGTTGAGCCGCTTGCCTTCGAACCGATCGACCAGCGTCTCGTCCACCCCGCCAAAGACGCCGCGCGATACCTGCCGTCCCGAGTGTTCGCAAGCCACCACGTTCCCCGCCACGTCGAGCGTCAACCCGTTCGCATGGCGACTCGGCTCGCGGTAAACCTCGGCCTCGGTCATCCCCGGCCGCCAGCGATGGATCCGGTTCCCCGGAATGTCGCTGAACAACAGGCACGTATCCGCCACGACCCAAACCGGACCCTCCGTAAAGGTGAACCCGGTGCAGATCCGCTCCTCCTCCACCGACCTGATCAGCGCGGAGATCCCGTTGTCGTCCTCGATCCGCATCTCCCCTCCTCATGAACGCCGGGATCATCGCACAGGTCCGTTACTGGCGCTCAATTTGCCGCTTTCTCCTGCTCAACGACGTAGCTCCGTAGCGGCTCGGTCACCCAGACGGGAAGTCCACAACCGAAGAAGTCACGGTCGTTCGTCCAGATACCGCATTCAAGAGCAAGCGCCAGCGCGACCGACGGCGCGTCGCTCGGATCACGCGGGATGCGCCACGTCGCTTCGGCAAGGCGGTCTTGGTAACGTTGTGGAGTGATGATCGTGAAGCTGCCATCCAGCAGGGTTTGCACTTGGCCTTGTAGGATCGCCATTCTCTCATCTGAAATAAGTCCACGATCCTTGAAAATGACCCAACGCCGGTCAAGCTCATAGACCGCTTCGTTCCAGGCTTCTGCGGCAACGAAGAGTTCAAGCACGTCATGGGCAATGAGTTCACGTCCGCTGACGCGAAGCGCTTCAGCCACGACGGTGCTTGCGTCAATGACCAGCCGCATGTGTCGTCGTCAGTCGCTCAGAAGTGCGTGGCTCTGGAAGCTCCGGCACAGGTTTGTTCAGATCGAAGAAGTCGGCTAGTTCGTCTTCCGACATGCCCGTCTCTTCCAGCACTCGCTGGACTGTTTCTCCCAAGCGTTCCAGCGCTTCATCGACATCCTCCCTCCGTCCCGCTTTCACTGGCTCCCGCCGAGTTGCTTTCGTCGGGATATAGACCCCAATCTGATTGCCATGCCGCTCGATCGCCAGCACTTCATCGCCCGCCAAGTACTTCGTCGCGTGGTCCCGGAACTCGCGCACACCAATTCGTTTCATCGCGCCCTCCTTTGTGGTCACAAGTGACCACAATATATCACGCGGCGAAGCTCCCGGCGGGGATCTGTTGCCGGCGGCGCGCGTCTACGCGAACCGCGGTATCAGCTCGCGCGCGATCCGGCGCACCGGGTCCTGGTTGTAGGCGACGCCAGGCATCTGGAGGATAAAATAGTCGGCTCCCGCGTCGATCAACTGGTGGATGCGCTCTTCGATCTGATCGATCGTCGCCACAAAGGTCGTTTGCCGGAACTCCTCAAGCGACCGCTCGCCGCGCACCGTCGCCGTCTCCTCGTCGGCTGTCTCCTCCCGCTCGATCAGGTAGCAGTACAAACTGCTCGACTTCACGATCTCGTCGTAGTCCCGGTCGAGGTCCTTGCAGTGCCCGCGCAGCACCTCCAACTTGTGCCGCACGGTCTCCGGGTTGCCCGCCCCAACGTTGCAGGCATCGCCCCAGCGTGCGACGAGTTTGAGCGTCACCTGTTCCCCGCCGCCGCCGATCCAAAGCGGAGGATGTGGTTTCTGCACGCCCTTCGGCTCGTTGATCGCACCGTCGATCGCGTACCGCTTGCCATGGTAGACCGCGTGGTTGTCGGTCCACATCGCGTGGATGACCTCCAACGACTCCCGCAGCATCGCCAGACGCTCGCGCGCCTCCGGGAAGCCGTAGCCGTACGCCCTCCATTCGTGCTCGTACCAGCCCGCGCCGATCCCGAAGTTCAGTCGCCCATTGCTCGCAACATCAACCGTCGACGCGATTTTGGCCAGCAACGCCGGGTTCCGGTAGCTGTTGCACGACACCATCTGCCCGATCCGCACCCGCTTGGTATCGCGCGCAAAGGTCGACGTCACCGTCCACGCCTCGAAGACGGCCTCGATCTCCGGCGTTGGCACCGTGTGGAAATGGTCAACCACCCAGATCGAATCAAACCCACCCTCATCCGCCGCCTGCGCGACCGACGTCATCGCCGCGTATTGCTCGACCGGGTCGTCGATCTCAACCAGGTCCATCCGCCACCCCTGCGGCACTACAAGCCCAAACCGGTACGCCACGATTTCCTCCTTTGTTAGGGGTCGGGAGTCAGGAGTCAGGGGTCAGGGAGTAAGCGTCTCGTC
>JBOGUE010000171.1:0-10979 GCA_050695955.1 Thermomicrobiales bacterium
GGCTGGGGGTGAGGGCTGCCTACGCCGCCGCGCTCTTCGTCACCTCAAACACAATTTCATTCGCCGGCTTGACCACGATCACCCGCGTCGGGTGGGGGATGCCGGCCAGCGTCGCGTTGTGGTGGGCGATGATCTGCGCCGCCGTCAGGAACTCGGTGTCGAAGGTGGTGTGGGCGTCGGCGACGAGGGTGACGTCGTAGTCGAGGCTGAGGGCGCGGCGGCAGGCGGTGTCGACGCAGTAGTCGGTTTGCATGCCGGCGACGACCAGGTGGGTGATGCCGAGGGCGTCAAGCTCGCTGCGCAACGGCGTGCCGTAGAAGGAGTCGCAGGCGCGCTTCTGGACGATCCGCTCGCCGGGAAGTGGCGCGACCGCCGGGTGAATCTGCCAGCCGTCCGCCCCGGCCTTCATCAGCGCGTAATCCGTGTCCTCGTGCTGGACGTAGATCACCGGCGTCTTCGCCGCCCGCGCCTGCTCGATCAGACCGCGGATCACCGCCAGCGTCTCGGCCGGCCGATACGCCGGATCCTCTCCGTCGATAATTGCGTTCTGGACGTCGATGACCAGCAGCGCCGTTCCGTTACTCATATCTCCTCCTGAGGCGTTAGGCGTTAGGCGTTAGGCGTTCTTCGGCGTTTGCAACACTGGGTACTGGGTACTGGGTTCTCGGCACTCGTTCGAGCCAGGCGCGCACTTGCTCGGCGTGTTCCCGCGCGTGTCCATAGGTGTCGCCGGCGATCGCCTCGGTCAGCGGCATGCCGCGCGTCCAAGGGAATCGGTCGGCGGTGGTGACGTCCTCGTCGGACAGGGCGGCCACGCTAATTGTGAGCAGGTCGGTCGCCTCGCGCCACCCGGCGAGGACCTCCGGCAGCGAGAGCGGGGCATAGTGCGCGCGGATGGCGGCGTTTTGCTGCTCCAGTGTCCAGGATGCGGCGTCTGGCGGAAACTCGTCGAGGTCGTACAGGTCATGCAGTGTCGGCGGCACGCCCGTCACCGCCGCGCGGGCGTGCGCGCCCCAAACGCGGTGGTACGCGGTTAGGTGGCCGAGCAGGTCCTTGACCGCCCAGTCACCGGCGACACCCGGCTCTGTCAGACGTTCTTCTCCGACGTCCTGAAGTAACGTCTCCCATTGCGTCCGGCTGGCCCGTAGCGTCTCGAGTAGCTGTTCCTTGGTCTGCACCTGACTCACGATCCAACTCCTGATGCTCGCTGCTGCTCGTCGAGGTAGGCCCACCCCTGCAGGTCCGGTGGCGTCACTCCCTGTTGCGTCAACGTCGTGCAGATTTGGGAGCGATGGTCAGTCGCATGGTTGATGACCTGCGTGAGCACGATCGAGAGCGGCAGCGGGACCAGGTTGCCTTGCCACTGGACATCCCACACGCGATCCTCATGCGTTTCCTCGGCAATCGCGATCATTGCCTCGCCGGAGCGCTGAAGCCACGCTCTGAGATCCGCCATCGCGTACGGCTGCCCCGGCGGTGCGGGATACTCCCCACGGGTCACATTCACCACATATCCTGCTTCCGCGCGGGCAATATGTGCGAACGTCTCCCGGATTGAGCCGAGTGTGCCGTCGATGGACGCATCTATAGTCTCATCGGGGAGCGCCGCACAGGCGTCGATCAGACGCAGATTCGCCCAGAGATTGTGTCGATACAACTCGCTCAGGACCGAAGTCATCGATTTCACCCCCCCATCGACAGATGGCAAAGTCCCGTCACCCCGCGCCCGCGAGGAATCTCACCGTCGTCGATCCCGCGGGAGAGATTCCTCATTGCTATCGGCATGACGGAGACTACGCGGCCGCCGCTTCCTGCAAGGTGAAGAAGTACGAGGCCTCGCCCGTCTTGAAGAGGCCGTACCAGGCGTCAAGGACAGCGTCGCTGTAGATGCCGAGCTTTTTGAAGATGTGATAAGCAAAGTCGACGGGCGCCGTCGGGCTGGCCGTGATCAGATCGCCGTCGGTGAAGGCAGGCTCGTCCTGATAGAGCGCCTCGCCCTTGTAGTTTGGAGACTGTTGCACATACATGAGCGCGCTGCTGGTGTGACGCCTGTCGTCCAGCACCCCCACGCTGGCCAGGCCGTACGTAGCGCCGCGGATAGCCGCGACCGGCACGCCCGCCGCGAGAAACGCTTTGGCCTTCGCCAGCGCTTCCTGATTCTTGCCCTCGTCGAACGTCGAGGAACCGGGCAGGATCAGCATTGCGCTCCGCGCCGGATCGAGGTCGTTGAGCGTCAAGTCGGGCAGGATCGTGACGCCGCCGGCTGTTCGCACCGGCTCCGCGCTGGCGCCGGCTGTCTGTACCTGATAGCGCCCCGGCTCGATTTGCCACATTGAGTTGTTGATACCAGCGATGGCGTAGCCGGGTTCCCAATCCGAGAGACCGTCGGGCACATAGAGATGAACCGTTTGCTGAGTCAGTTCCGTCAAACCACCGCTCCTTGTCTGTTCCTCGTGTATGGCCGTGGGTGGGGGCAATCAGGCGCCAAGGGGACCACCACGAACCCCTGGCGCCCGATCCCTCCGGAGGGCTGGATGCAACCCACTCTTGAGACTACCACCAAAAGCGGTCATAATCGGTCCGCATTCCGTTCGTTCATAGAACATTCGTCTTCCCGAGAGGCTCATGGATCATCCCACGACGCGCGTCCTCGCCACCCTCGAGATGCTTCAGGCCCGCCCCCGCCTGAGCGGCAAAGACTTGGCCGAGCGGTTGGAGGTCGACCCGCGAACGGTCCGGCGCTATATCACGATTCTGCAAGACCTCGGGGTGCCGGTGGAAGCGGAGCGCGGGCGCTACGGCGCCTACCGGCTCCGTCCCGGCTCCAAGCTGCCGCCGCTGATGTTCTCCGACGACGAAGCCCTGGCATTGACGCTCGGCCTCCTCGTCGTCCGCCGCCTCGGCTTGGCCTCCGCCGCGCTGGCGGTCGAACGGGCGCTGGCGAAGGTGGAACGGGTCCTGCCGCCTGCCGTGCGCGAGGGGGTGGGCGCGGTCCTTTCGACCGTGGCCCTGGACCTGCCGCCCGGCAAGGAACCGCCACCGGGGGAGATACTGGTCGCCCTCAGCGCGGCGGCCAGCCAGGGACGGCGCACCTGGCTCCGTTATCGTTCGGCGGCGGGGCAGGAAACGGCGCGGGAGGTCGACCCCTACGGCATCGTCTTCTACTGGAGTCGCTGGTTCCTCACCGGCTATTGCCATTTGCGGCACGACTTGCGCACCTTCCGGCTCGACCGCATCCTGGAGACATCGCCGCGCGACGAGACGTTCACCAGGCCCGAAGGGTTCGATGCGCTCAGCCACGTGCAGGCGTCGCTGGCGACCGCGCCGGCCGCCTGGGAGATCGTGGCGTTGCTGCACCTGCCGTTCGAGGAGGCACGGCGGCGCGTGCCGCCGACGATGGCGGCCCTAGAGCCGGCGCCGGAGGGCACGATCTTCCGGGCTTCCGTCGAGGATCTGGGCACGGCGGCGCGGGGCCTGCTCTGGCTCGATTGCGAGATCACGATCCGCGCGCCGGCCGCATTGCGCGATGAGCTGCGCCGCTTGGCCGCGCGGGCGACGGCGTTGGCGGAACGGGGGACGGAGGACCACGGCGCATGACCCAGACCCACGGCGCGACCGCAACGATCACCCTGCGGCCCTTCGCGCCGCGCGATCAGGCAGCGGCCCGCCGCTTGATCCTGGCCGGCCTGGGCGACCACTTCGGCGTCATCGACGAGACGATGAACCCGGACCTCGACGACATCCAGCGCCACTACGTCGATCCCGGCCACCTCGTCGTCGTCGCCGAACGGGACGGCGCACTGGTCGGCGCCGGCGCCCTCATCGCAGAAGCCCCGCGCACCGGCCGCCTCGTCCGCATGTCGGTCGACCGCACCTGTCGCGGCCAGGGCCTCGGCCGCCGCCTCGTCGCCCACCTCATCGCCGCCGCTCGCGCCCGCGGCTACACCCGCCTCCTCGTCGAAACGAATGACGATTGGCCGGACGCGATCGGCCTCTATCGTGCCTGCGGGTTCGTCGAAGAGGCCCGGCGGGACGGGGAGATTCACATGGTGATGGCGTTGAATGGGGACGGCAGCCGGTCCGATTGACGCCAGAATGCGTGTCGGCCCCGCCCGCGGTCTTTATCCGCGGGCTGACCTAACGAACCCCTCTGAAGAGGGCTGAACGCGAGCCGCCCCTGTTTCATCCGGTAGCCGGCTGCAGCCGGGTTTGTTCGGTCAGCGCGGCGGCTTCAGCCCCGCGCCGCCAAGACTGCGAGGCCGAAAGGAAATCCTTCGTGTCAACCACTGTAGACACGGGACATTCGCTCTGATACGATCTTTGTCAATGAGCCGAATGGCTCCTAGAAATGGGTTACTCGCATGCGATACATGATTCGGCCGCCCTGCTAGACATCGTTTGCTAGCCACCACCCCCGCGTAACGCGTCAACCGGGCTCTCCCCCCGGTCGTTTTCCGTTACCCGGCCTCCGCCGGGACCAACCGACGCCCGATGCCCTCGATGGCGGCTGACACGCCGGCGTCGAGCTTTGCCGTGCCCGTGGGCCACCTCCGTTCCTTCCTGTTCGCCGGTCGATCCCGAGCAAGGAAGCAGAACGGAAGGTGGCAGATGCACAGCGTCAAAGGAAAAACGGTTCGCGCCGTCGATGCGGCGGTCGTCGCCGAGTGGGCGGCGCGCTATCGCGACGTGGCCCTCGACCTCGGCGCCGGAGATGGGCGTTTCGTCCGCTCGCTGGCTCGAACATGCCCAGAACGCGGGGTGATCGGCGTCGATACCTGTCAGGCGAACCTGAAGGACTCCTCCCGCACCGCGCCTGCCAATGCACTCTTCGTCGTCGCCGATGCGCTCAACCTGCCTGACGAGCTGGATGGGCTGGTCACTCACCTGACGATCAACTTCCCGTGGGGCAGCCTGCTCCGCGGGTTGCTGGCCGGTCACGATGGGTTGCTGGCCGGTCTGCGCGACGTCGGGCGCGCCCATGTGTCGCTCGACGTCGTGCTGAATGCCGGCGCATTGAGCGAGGCAGGATGGCCGCTCGACGATGGGGCAGGGCAGATAGCAGCGGTGCTGAAACGGAACGGCTTCGCGGTCCGCCCCGTGAGCGTCATCGGCAGCGACGATCTGCGTGGCCATCCCACGACCTGGGCGAAACGGCTGGCGTTCGGCCGGGACCCCCGCGCGATCCAGATCAACGCCAGACTCACCTAACGAACCGCACGGGCCGGCGCATGACGCGACCGGCCCGCGCGGCCTCCGTTCCCGGTATGATCTGCCGCGGTTCATGGCGTGCTGAAAGCTGAACGCTGATAGCTGAACGCTGATAGCTGATAGCTGGAGGAACGAACGAATGCGCGTACTCGTCACCGGCGGCAGCGGGCGGATCGGAGCGGCGACGGTCAAGGATCTGCTGGCCCATGGCTACTCGGTCGTCAACGCCGACCGGCGTCCGCTCGATGCCTCCGACCTATTCAAAAACGGCGACTATCAGTTTCGCGAGGTCGATCTGACCGACGTCGGGCACGTCGCCGGGGCGATGGCCGGCTGCGAAGCGGTGATCCACCTCGGCGCGATCCCGTCGCCAGGCCGGCATCCGGACGAAGTCGTCTTTGGCAACAACGTGCGCGGCACCTTCGCCGTGCTGCAAACCGCGTCGCTCCTTGGCGTGAAGAAGGCGCTCATTGCGTCCAGCCTTTCCGCCCTCGGCACTGCCTGGGCGCCGGAACCCTTCCCGCCCCGCTACGCCCCGGTCGACGAGGCCCATCCCTTGCTCAACCACGACTGCTACGGCCTCTCGAAGGAGGTCGATGAACGCACCGCCGAGATGTTCCACCGGCGAACCGGGATGCAGGTCGTCGTGCACCGCTTCTGCCTCGTTGCCCCGATGGACGACGTCCACCGCCACGTCGAGTCGGTGCGCCGCGCGCCGGGCGACGTGGAGCATTGGCGCGTTCTCTGGGCCTACATCGACGTCCGCGACGCGGCGACCGCTTGCCGCCTCGGCATCGAGGCCGACGGCCTCGGCTTCGAAGTCTTTACCATCACCGCCGCCGACACCCTCAGCGACACCCCGACCGAGGAGCTCCTGCGCCAATACACCCCGTCCGTCGAGATCCGCCAACCGATCCCCGGCGCCGCCTCCGCCTTCTCCATCGAAAAGGCGCGACGATTGCTGGGGTACGTGCCGGCGTTTAGCTGGCGTCTACGTGGCGAATGACTACAGATGCGGAGGAGCCGATCTAAGGCGTGGTCTCGGCATTGTCGAAGAGACGAAGGAACAGTGCCGGAGGCAATATCTGAATACCGCGGAAAGCGCCGAGCTTCAACAAGTGCTTATTGCCGCTGACGATATAGTCCGCACCGGCCTCCACCGCGCATTCAATAAACTTGTCGTCGTCGGGGTCTTCTTCGATGACGGCAATGCGCTCAGTCGGTGTGATGCGTTCAGCAACCTTGGCCAAACGCCCGACAATCGTGCTGATCTCCACGTCCGTTTTTCGATGGAGCGACCGGACGTGGGGGTAGCCGAGAACGCGCTCATATTCGGACAGGATTGCCCTTGAAGCGACGAGGTCGTAGGCTCTCGCCTCCGCGAGTCGCAGGATGATCGCTGGCGGGCCGCTGGGAGCGATATAGGCGCTAACGATGACGTTCGTATCCAGGACGACTTTCATGCCCTATCACTCGGTGTGACCTTGGGCACGCCGCTCGGCGCGAGCTTGAGCGCGTACTGCTTGGATCGCGTCGTTGATGATTTCGTCCGCCTCTTCTTGGGACAGGTTGACTCGCTCCGCGGTGGCTCGCATGTCCTCGAAGAACGCCCGCCGTTCTCGCTCCCACGATTCGAGGATGCGGACCGGGACGACGGCCGCGACCGGTTCTCCGTGGGACTCGACAATAAAGGAGTCGTTGTCGCGAGACACCTCGCGCAGGACTTTGCCGAACTGTCGCCGGGCTTCCCAGGCGCTCAATGTCTTCACCATATCCCTGTCTCCTCGTAGCCGCTGGCCAGAAAGCTTCTACCGTACATTATAGCGCAATTAGCGTAGATCGCGTTGAGCAACGATTGGCGGTGCCGTGTCACAATCGTGTGCGGATCGATAACGACGAGTGAGACGGGGAGGGATCACGTGTCGAGCAAAACGGACTACACGGCGGCGGAGTGGGCGCTGCTGAGCGAATTGCCGCTCAAGGTCGCGATCGGGGCCACCATCGTCGAGGTGGACAACGAGGGGCTAGGTGGCGGCGATCGCGAGATACTGGCGGCGATGAAGGAGATCGCCGCCGCCGAGGATCGTTTCGCGGAGAACGAACTCATCCAGGCGGTGCTGTTCGAGTTGAAGGCCGAACCGGGCGAGGATGGCGATGCCCGCGAAATCAAGATCCCCGGCGGCGAGGCCTGGACGGCGCTGATCGACGACCTGCTGGAGCGGGCGCGGGAAACCGCCGACCTCCTGGCCGCGAAGTCGACGCCCGATGAAGCCGCCGACTTCAAACGCTGGCTGCTCAACATCGCCGGCCAAGCCGCCACGGCCACCGAAAGCGGCGGCTTCCTCGGCTTCGGCGCCGCACGCGTCTCGGACCAAGAGAAGACGCTCTTGCGGGAACTGGCCGCGGCGCTCGGCGTCCAACCGTAGGGGCGGTCTTGCGGCGGAGTGCGCCACCCCCGTCATGCTGAGGCGAAGCCGAAGCATCCCCGCGCGAAGCGCCGTGCGATCACGACGACGCGGCTTCGCCGGGGGATGCTTCGATTCCTCAGCATGACGACGGGTCGGTCATGCGGCCGCCGTTTAGTACGGCGGCCCCATGCGCTCCAGAATCGCGGTGAGCTCACGGTGATCCTGATCATCGAGGTATTGATCGGCTGGCTCCCGCAGATGAGCCGCCTTGAAAACTCCAATACGCTTCAGCACCTCTTTCGCGCCCAGCAGGGGGGCCTGCCGGCGCCAAAACGAGAGTGGCGTGAAGTGGTCGTAGGCCGCGCGGGCGCCGTCATGGTCTCCGGCCACGAAGCGCTCGAAAGCAAGGCACAGATCCGCCACACCCACGCTGCCCGGAATAGCGCCCTGCGCGCCGCGCGCTAGATCGTCGAGCAGATAGCTGCCGCCCGAGAGGACCTTCACCGCCGGAGACAACCGCTTGAGTTCGCTGATGCGGTGACCCGATGTCTGGAGTGCCTCCTCCTTGGCATAGCAGACGTTCGGAAACCTCGCCGCAAGCTCGGCGATCTGAGATGGCGAGACCGAAATCAGCGCGTCCTGCACCATCACGGGAAGAGAAATGGCCCGGGCGACCGCGCCAAAGTGGTGCGCCAGCGTCTCTAGCGTGACCCCGCCGAAGAGCGGCGGGGTCACGTAGACCGCGCCCGCCCCAATCCGCTGCGCGTGCCGGCTCAACTCCACCGATTCGGCGGTATTCGTCGCCGACGTGCCGACAATGACCGGAACGCGCCCGCGCGCGTAGTGCAGCGTGCGCTCGGCGAGCCACATCCGTTCGGTCACCGGCATTTTGTGACACTCGCTGGCGCCGCCAACCGCCGCCAGGCCGTGGACGCCCGCCGCGATCAGATGCTCGACCAGGCGTTCCAGATCCTCTTCATCGATCCGGCCGTCGGCATCGAAGGGCGTGTAGACAATCGGCAAGATGCCGCGAATGTCGGGTATCGCGTCGCTCACGACGACCGCCTCCATATGCACGCTCGATATGAATCCTGCGGGATAGCCGTTCACCAGGTCGTCGATGGCGACACACTGTGCGGTCGCCATCGAACGGTTGGCCGCCACGCCGATGAGCATCGACATCGCGCCGGCCCACGAGCTCGCCATCTGATCCAAAGGATCGGGGAGGGAATGCGCGCCGAACAGCCGCTCCTGTAAGCGCGCATCGCCGCCGCCGTGGCCGCCATCACCCTTCGGCACATCGTACGTCGTCACGTCACCGCGGGGTCCGTAGACGCGTATGGATTGCGCCGATCCGCCGGCAAGTGGGCCACTCTCGTACTCTTGAAGCTCCATGCGGCCGTTCGTGCCGCTAATGGTGGCCCTCCACGCCTCGTACGGGCTATATGCCACGAGCGAGTAGGTCAGCAGCACGTCATCCGCATACTTGACGGTCAAGCTCATGGTGTCTTCGATGTCGATCTCGTCCGAGAAGACGCATGCATCACGGTAGTAGCCGTCCTCATGCTCCGCGTCGAAGTAGAGTGCCTTCTTGAGGGCATCGGTGGCGTAGTCCACGTGGAACTCGCAGGTGCTCGCGTAGGAGCAGGTCGAGCAGCGTTCACCACGCTCGGCGCGCGTCGGACCATAGAAGCGGCGCGTGCCGTGAGCGTACACCTGACGCGGCTCGCGATCGAGCAACCAGTTGACCATGTCGAAATGATGACTCCCTTTATGGACAAGCAGACCGCCGGAGTTCTCCTTCCGCCGGTGCCAGCGCCGGAAATAGTCCGCTCCATGCCGCCGATCAAGCGCCCACTCGAGGTCCACGCTCAGTACCTGGCCGATGGCCCCTTGGCGGAGCAGCTTCTTGGCCCGGACGTCGTAGGGTCGGAACCGACCGTTGAAGGTGACGATCACCTGCTGCCCCGTTCGCCGCTCGGCGGCGAGAATGGCCCGACACTTCTCGGCGTCGATCGTCATCGGCTTCTCGGTGATGGCCGTGCAGCCGGCCTCCAGGGCACGGATGATGTACTCGTGGTGGTAGCGGTCGACCGTCGCCACGATCACCGCATCGGGTCTGCTCCGCCGGAGCATCTCATCAAAGTCGTCGAACACGGGTATCCCGCCGCACTGTTCGCTGACGACCTTGGACCGGACCGAGTTGACGTCGTAGATCCCCACGAACCGCGCCTGGTCTCGATACCGTTCGATCATCGGCTTGGCAAACATCGAGAGTGCTCGGTTACTCGCCCCAACGAGGGCGTAGCGTTTCATCATTGCGCTCCTGCTCACGTGTCCATTGTCCTCACTGAAGATACTGTCGGGGCATCCGCACGCGCATGACGTGCGAACCTGGGGTATTGGGCAAGACCTGGCAGGCGCGGCCGTCGGCGACCTGAGTGGCGACCATGAAGGCGTCGGTCAGGGTGTAGCCGTAGTCGTCGCGCAGCCAGTAGCAGAGATCGCGAACCGCCAGGTTCAGCGCGTCTTCGAGATGGGGAGCCGCCGCCACGACCACGATGGCGTCCGGCGTCTCGATGCGTGGCCAGGTCATGCTTGGCGGCTTTGGCTTGCGCACCGACAGTGTTAGCGCCACCTCGGCGCGAATCTCGATCCCACTGCCGCAGAACTCGCCGTCCGCCTGCGCGGCGTGGGCGTCGCCGAGGTAAAAGGCGGCGCCTGGAACGGCGACCGGCAGCAACAGGGTGTTCCCTGGACAGACATCGGGACAGTCCATATTTCCGCCGTACGGACTCGCGATGCTGAAGAGCCCGGTCTCCGGCGGGGGCGTGCAGCCGAGGCAACCGATCATCGGACGCACCGGAAACGTCACCCGGTCGTCGTAATGCACGCGGCCGTCGCGGATCTCGGTGAACCTGGTCACCGGCTCGTCGAACCAATCGGGTTGCAGAAAGGGCCAGGTGCTGGCAAAGCCGAGACTATCGGGGACAATCTGCTCGATGGTCACCGCCAGCACGTCTCCCGGTTCGGCGCCCTCGACGATGATCGGCCCGGTGAGCGGACTCCTGAGCTTACCAGCGTCGCGATCCCGCCGGTATTGTTCGAGCCCGTCCGGTGTGGCTTGCTCCGGCGTGCGCACCTGCCCGGCGCGGTGATCCTCCGTCTCGACGACGATCGTCTCGCCAGAGCGGACCGAGAGCAATGGGACGTCCGGCGTCCGAAGATCGTAGCCGAACTGCTCCAGGCGAACGCGTTGCATCCTGCTCCTACCTCCTAAGCCTTCGCGGGCTGCAATTGGAGATCGTTTATTATGGCACGGACCGTTCGGAATGACCGGAATCGTGGCGCGTCGCCTGGGGT
>JBOGUE010000172.1:0-1724 GCA_050695955.1 Thermomicrobiales bacterium
CGGGCTTTCTGACGTATGCGCCGCGGATCTCGAGCGATCAGAGGCTCCGCTTCCAGCTGGGCGACGCGCAGGCCCTGCCGGTCGCCCACGGCGCGTTCGACGCCGCGCTCTCGGGCCTCGTGCTCAACTTCGTGCCGGCCAAGGAGAAGGCGGTTTCCGAGATGCGGCGCGCGGTCCGGCCGGGCGGAACGGTGGCCGCCTACGTCTGGGACTACGCCGGCGAGATGCAGCTCATGCGCCACTTCTGGGACGCGGCGGTCGCGCTCGACCAGGCGGCGCGCGACCTCGACGAGGGCAGGCGCTTTCCGATGTGCAAGCCGGAGCCATTGGCTGAGCTATTCGACGCCGCCGGGCTGCAATCGGTGGAGACCCGCACCATTGACGTCCCGACCGTCTTCCGCGACTTCGACGACTACTGGTCACCCTTCCGCGGCGGTCAAGGCCCGGCGCCCGGCTATGCCATGTCGCTGTCGGAGGAACGCCGGGCGGCGCTCCGGGAACGCATCCGCGCCGGTCTGCCGAGCAATCCCGACGGATCCATCCACCTGATCGCCCGCGCGTGGGTGGTGCGAGGTCGTCGATCCGACGAAACGCCAAGAGAATAGCACGTCGGGCTCAACGGCCGCCTGAACCGAAGGCCGTTCGCATCTTGTTCCCGACCGCCACGACGACCCAGGTGAGGGCGAGGATGCCGATGGCGATGGCGACGCAGTTGACGAAGACGCGGCCCCAACTCCCGGCGTCGGGATGGTCCGGGTCGAGGAAGGGATAGGGGTACCAATCGACGATGGGGCCACGAATCAGCGTATAGATCACCCACACCAGCGGGAAGCTCAACCAGACGAGGGCCTTGCGCCAGGTTAGGCGCGTCCGCGGCGGGTCGAGCAACCAATCGAGGACGACGACGATCGGGATGATTTGGTGGACCACCGTGTTGACCCAGCCGATCGTCGTCTGGACGTCCTCGCCAGAGAGCAGCAAGGCGTAGACAATGCCGGTCGTCGTCATGTAGAGCACCGCTGCGCCGCGCAGCAGGTCGAGCGTCCGCGAGGGCACGCCGTCGGGCGCGCGGAGTGCGGTGTAAAGGAGCAGCCCGGCCGCGATGATGTTGCTCTGGATCGTGAAGAAGCTGAAGAAGTTGACCGCGCTGCGGTCGTCTCGGATCGATTCGATGAGTTGATACGCCATTGCCGCGATCGCCAGGAGCGCGAACGCGACTCGGTAGAGAACGAAGAACCACCGCCGTTCCGAGGAATGCATCTCGGCCCGCCCCTCGACACCCGACGTCACCATCGACGCAGCCCTCCAGTTTCCACACCGGGTGCGGACCGAGGTCCGTTACTCCGGCGCGCACAGCGCGACCAACGGCAGGCGGGGCGAACTTGACCAAGCAGAGTGTGTGCGGATCGTTGCCGCAGATGTACCACACGGGCGGTCGATTGGGAAGAGACCGGTGTTGTCTTGATCTCACACGGGCGAGGGCGGCGCGTCCTACTGGTGGCGGGGCTACTGGTCCGTCCCGTCGGCAAATGGTTTGACGAACCACCCCGCGGGTTGGTGACGCCTCCCGCGTTTGTTTCTCTCCCCCTAATGGATTGCGAGCCGCGCGGACGAGACGACAGGATGCGTCTCGCCCTCGCTTCAGACCCGGCGGGCGCGGCTCCGCCGGGTCTATTTTGTTCGAGCTATCAGCTATCAGCTATCAGCTTTGAGCGGCCCTCACC
>JBOGUE010000173.1:0-6116 GCA_050695955.1 Thermomicrobiales bacterium
CGTCAAGGTAGCGTTCGCCACGATAGATCGCGTCCAGGAACGGCAGCACGTCGACGTCAATACCGATGATCGCGGCGGCTACCTGCTCTTCGGCCTGACGGCTGCCGACGGCCGTTTCGTCGGCGAACCCCCAGCGCTCGTGCTGGAACCGCGCGAAGTCAGTGAGCGCCGTCGCGGATGCAGGCTCACCGCCAAAAAGCACGACCGCGCGGGGGTTTCGTCTGTGACGCGCGAGCAACGCCGCCGTCCCGCCGCAGGAAAGCGCGACGTCGTCGTAGTGGGGCGACAGAAAAAGATGGGACGCCGGCGCGATGAGCGTGGAAAGGGGGACGACATTCACCGGGTGGAACCATTCCTGTTGCCTTCGCCGCCGAATCGCACCCGCTCGTCCCCGACGCGCCTCGTTACCTTGCGCTGGTCGAGGTACTCCAGCATCGCCTGGGCGTACTTTCGGCTGGTGTCGAAGTGGTCGCGGAAGCCGGCCAGCGTGAGACTCCCGTCGCGGTCGATCAATTCGATCACCTGGCGCTCGATTGCCGAGATGGCGGCGGGCTCGTAGACGACGCCGTCCGCCACCTTCACGACCTCGCCCAAATCGACCAATGCGCCGAGCGTCTCCTGGTCGATGCCGAAGTCGGACGGCGCCGGGGGAGCGTTCGGCGCCGACCGGAGCGCCGATACGAAGCGGTCGGCCTCGGCGCGGCGCGGCGGATCGAGGACGATGGCAAAGTCGCGCCGGCGCACCGTCTGCCCGTCGTCCACCACCGCCCCGTCTCGGGACGCCGTGGCCAGGACTTCGTCGAAGAGGCGAGGCGGTCCCGTCAGCCGCATTCGACTCCTGAGCTCTTCGCGCGGTATGCCGCGTCGCAATGGCTGTGCGGCGTGAAAGACGGCAAGCGCGTTACGCAATCGATGAACGATCATCTCCCATGTGTTGACCGCAACGAGAAAGGTGGCCGGCCGCAAGGACGACGGACCATTGCCCCCGAGGACGACGACGTCTCGTTCCTCGATCAACTGCGCCAGCGCGGCGTCGACCTGCGCTGGCGCAAGCCCGCCGGGATGGTCGTTCCGGAGGGAGCGTAGCTCGCGCGGGCTGCTTGCGAGCGCCTGCAGCACTATCTCGTCCGGACTGCCGACCACGAGCGTTTCCAGCGACTCGATCACTTCACGACGGAAGCGCTTGTGTCTGGCCGGATTCGGGTCAACTATTTCGCCGCCACCGATCGTGATACTCGGCGACGGGCGGCGGACGATATACCGATCTCCTTTGAGCACGGCAACGGGGTGGCGAAAGCGGAACTGGACCCAACCGTGCTCACCCGGCGCGATGCGCTCCTGATCCAGGATCGTCACCCGCGCCGGCAGTTCCGCCGCGCCGACGAAGAAGTCGACTTCGTCGTTTTGCTCCAACGTCACCGGCGCGTCGGGCAACAACTGTAAGCGAGCGTCAAGGCGATGACTGGGCGTCAGAAAGCCTGGAACTGCCAGGACGTCGCCCCGTCGCACGTCGTCGACCGCCAGGCCCGTTAGGTTGACCGCGGACCTGCTCCCCGGAACCGATCGCTCCACCTTCGCCCCGTGCGATTGCAACCCACGGATGCGGCTGACGTGGCCAGACGGAAAGACCCGCAATTCTTGCCCGACCGCCAGCTCACCGCCGAGCAACGTCCCAGTCACCACGGTGCCGAACCCGGAGACGGTAAAGACGCGATCAATCGGAAGGCGGGGACGACCACTCGACGGCCAATCGGGCGCATGCTCCAGGACGGCATCGAGCGCCGTCAGCAATTCGGGAAGCCCTTTGCCGCTCTGTGCCGACACCGGCACGATCTGCGCACCTTCCAGCGTTGAACCGGCGAGCCGTTCCCGCACTTCCTCGGTGACTAGATCAAGCCACTCGTGGTCGACGAGGTCAATCTTCGTCAGCGCGACGACGCCCAGCTTGACCTGGAGCAGATCGAGGATGGCGAGGTGTTCCGTGGTTTGCGGCATCGGTCCTTCATCGGCGGCGACGACGAGCACGGCCGCGTCGATGCCGCCGACGCCGGCCAGCATGTTTTTGATGAAGCGCTCGTGCCCCGGCACGTCGATGATGCTCACGTCGCGCCCGCTCGGCAACGTCAGCCAGGCGAATCCGAGGTCGATCGTCATCGCCCGCGCCTTTTCCTCGGCCAGGCGGTCCGGATCGATCCCGGTCAGCGCCTTGACGAGCGTCGACTTGCCGTGGTCGACGTGGCCTGCCGTCCCTACGACGCGGGTCTGGCCGGGCTGGGACTGGTTTGAGGTCATCTGTTCCGTGCACTCCAGTGGCACACGTGCAGCATGTACGAAACCCGCACACCCGAGAGTGTGCAGGTTTGCGCGCCGCGCGGCAAGCTCGGTGTTAGGAGACGAGCAACGAGAGCTCCGGCTGGATCGACCCTTCGGCCGTCAACTCGTCTGCATCGTGCAGCGCCGCGTGCAGCGCCAGCCCTTTGCGGCAGATACGCGCCAATTCGACCGGCGTAATTGTCTGTGCCGCGTCACAGCGCGACCGCTCCGGGTCCGGATGCGCCTCGACGATCAAGCCGTCGGCGCCCGCGGCCAGTGCGGCCAGCGCCATCCGCGGCACCAGATCGCGGCGGCCTGTGCCGTGGCTCGGGTCGACGATCACCGGTAGGTGGCTCAGGTCTTTGGCCAGCGGCACGGCGTTGAGATCGAGGGCAAACCGCGTCGATGTGTCGAAGGAGCGAATGCCGCGTTCGCAAAGGACGACGTGCGGGTTGCCCGCCGCCAAGATGTACTCGGCGCTCATCAACCATTCTTCGATCGTGGCCGAGAATCCACGTTTGAGCAGGACAGGCTTGTTCGCCTTGCCGACCCGCTTGAGCAAGGGGAAGTTGGCCATATTGCGCGTGCCGACCTGAAGCATGTCCGCGTACGCCGCGACCATCTCGACGTGATCCGGTTCGAGGACTTCGGTCACCACCGGCAGGCCGGTCGCCTCGCGCGCTGCCGTCAAGCAGCGCAGGCCGTCCTCGCCGAGACCTTGGAATGAATACGGGGAGGTGCGTGGCTTGAATGCACCTCCCCGGAGAATCGATGCCCCCGCTGCCTTGACAGCGCGGGCGGCCTCGATCATCTCATCGCGACCCTCGACCACACACGGCCCTGCCATGACGACCGGCATCCCCGCGCCGATAGGGACGTTCCCCACACGGATGACGCTCGTGGCGCGATGCTCTCGGCTGGCGAGCATGTAGGGTTTGTGGGCGGCGTGAACGGCGGTGATGCCGGGCAGGGTCAGGGCGTCGGGCGGTATCTGGCCGTCGACGCCGACGATCGTGCCGCCCCAACCGTCCGGCATCGAGCGAGCGGCCAGTCCGTGGCTGGCGGCCGTGGCCACGAGACTGGCCACGGTAGTGGGGGGAGCATCCGGGCTTACGGTGACGATCATCGCGGGTCTCCTTCCTCTCGCTGCTGGTACGTTGCTCCTATCGATTCGACGCGACACGCTGGGCATTGGGCAACAAAAAACCGAGGCGTTTGGCCCCGGTCCCCTGGCGTTGCTGTTGTGTTTGCTCGGACGTGTTACCGCATACGCGCCTCACGCCCCGCCAGCAACGCCGGGGGGAAATAGGTAAAGACGAACCAATAGGCAAACGCCGCCGGCGCTGCCGCCGTCGGGTTCATCTCGATTCGTCCTCGCGCCTTACGCTCGTCCATACCAGGTAACCTACCCTTCGCGCACCTGCATGTCAAGACCCCACTCGCTAAACTGTCGTGGAATCCTCGGATGATCCCGTGGATTTCCTGATTCGGTGGCGGAAGGAAAGATGTCAGCGTCACAATCGCAACCTCTGTCGCTCTCGGTCAATCCCAAGCTCGACTTCGCCCTCCGCCTCGGCTGGGAGAACTGGGAACGCGCCGCTGCCCGCCTTGGCGACGACGCCCTGGCGTCGTGGTTGCACGCCAGGTTGAAGGATCAGGAGGTTGTTGCTGAGGCCACCGGATTGCTTTCGGCGCTCTTCAAGGAACAGGATCCCGAAGAGCGCGCGGTCCTTCGCGCCGAGCTGGCCGAGCTGGTCGAGGAGACCGACGATCAACTGGCCGACACGCTCTGGGAGGGCGTGCTCGCGTTCGGACGCGAAGCCGATGATCCGGACTATCTCTTTGAAGCCACCCAGCACTTAGCCGGCATCGCCGAACGCTACGGCGATCCCCTCGCGGCCGCGGAGTATTTCATCGACTTCTTGAACTGGCGCCGCGAGGGCAAACATGCCAGCGACGCCGAGCCAGTCGAGGCCGCGTTTGAGGAGATCGCGCGCCTCGCCGAGGCTGACGGCGAGCCAAAGGCTGCCGCCATCTATTCATTCCGTCAAACCAACTACCATCTCCTGGTCGAGGCCGAGGACGACCGCGCCACCTCGGGCGATTGGGAACCCGATCCCGTCCCCTACCAGAGCTGGTCGTGACGCCTATCGGCCAATGGCTAACGGCTTACGGCTATCCGGTGGCATCCAGCCTGCTGCATAATGTCCCGAGAATCCGGCAATTCGGCCGGGTGTCGGAGTACCGTGATCGACGCGGCGGGACGTTTTCTGCCCCAACGGCATCGATCGACAATTGGAGGGAATGCCAACCATGGCTTTCGAGCTTCCACCGCTTCCATATGCCAGTTCGGCACTGGAGCCGCATATCGACGCGCAGACGATGGAAATCCATCATGGCAAGCACCACAACACCTACGTCACCAACCTCAACAATGCGGTTGGCGGCACCGAATTCGAGAACATGGACCCCGAGGAGCTGATCAAGAACCTCGACCGCGTACCTGAGGACAAGCGGACCGCGGTGCGCAACAACGGCGGTGGGCACGTCAACCACACGATGTTCTGGCAGATCATGGGTCCGAACGGCGGCGGCGCCCCGACCGGCGAGATCGCCGCGGCGATTGACCGCGACCTGGGCGGCCTCGACGCGCTCAAGGACGCCGTCAACAAGGCCGGCGCCGGCCGCTTCGGCTCCGGCTGGGCTTGGGTGGTGGTAAAAGACGGCACGCTCGCCGTTACCAGCACGCCGAACCAGGACAATCCGCTCATGGATGGCTCCGGCACGCCCGTCCTCGGCGTCGACGTCTGGGAGCACGCCTACTACCTCAAATACCAGAATCGCCGCCCGGACTACCTTAGCGCCTGGTGGAACACGGTCAATTGGGACGCCGTGAACCAGCGGTACCTGGCGGCCGGCGGCAAGTAGCAATTCATTAGCGAGAATGACACGTGCGAACGGCGGGGGCATGGCCCCGCCGTTCGTTGTGGACGGTGGATCAGCGCCTCCCGCGACGCCAGCGACGGGCGGAATCGGCTGATGGAGCGGATTGGATTGACCGCTCCGGCGGGACGTCGGCTTCGTCGATCAGCGGCTGGAGGATGCTGATCAGGTCGGCAAGTCGCCGTGCCGTCCGATCCGCAAGCCGCTCGGTCAGCGTCGTCATCGGCGTTATCTCGTACAGGTGGCCCCAGGATTGGGTCCAGCGTTCCAGCTCGATCTCCGTCCCGAGTTTGTCTTTGAGCTCGACGATGAGGTGATCAAAAAAGGCAAGATACGCGGCCGTGCTCATCGGCCCGTCCTCAAAGTGTAGCCCGATCTCTGCCGTGCGGTGCTGGCCATTCAGCCAGACCTCATAGTGCACACGTTCGTTCGCGTAATGGATCTTGAGCAGAGTTTGGTTCGACGCTTCACGGAAGGCGGCAAGTTCGGTGGGCAGCCGACCACGGAGCCGGTTGACCACTTCCGCGAAGAAGTCCTTGCGGGTGAGCCCGCCACGCTCAGCCCTCGACGACGTGACGTTTGATTCGGTTGGCCGCGGTTCGATCATGGTCGACCCTAGGTCTTCGTCATTTCTGCCTCGACTGAGTGTAGTCCAGAGTACGATGGGAACCCTACCTTACGCACGAAGTCATGGCAGAACCATCGAGGTCGGGCATGACGGCCCAAGACGAGGAAACCACTGGCGGGCCGATTGCGTTAGACCAGATGACGGGATAATTCCGTCACTGACTCAGCGGAGATGATTTACCATGAAACCTGGCGTACTCCCGCCCTGGTTGCTCGACCGGCTCAACGCGCTC
>JBOGUE010000174.1:0-3603 GCA_050695955.1 Thermomicrobiales bacterium
GATCCGAGCAGGTAGCCGACCGACCAGGCGCTACCGACGAACCCGAAGATTTCCGGTCCAAAGTCCCGGTCGATGGTGATGTAGTAGCCGAGCGCCGGGATGAGCGTCGCGGTCGCCATCGCCATGACGCCCCAATAGGCGATGATCGAGCGCAGCACGAGGTGTCGCCAGACGAATCCGATCCCTTCCTTAATATCGACAAGGATGCGCGGCATCTCGGCGGGGCGTTCCGCGCGCAGGATGCGCCGGACCATCAACAGCGATCCCGCCGAGACGGCGAACGAGACCGCATCGATCGCGAGCGTCTCCGCCGGACCAATCGTCGCCACCAGCACGCCGGCGAGCGCGGGGCCGACGATGAAGGGCACGCTGAGCGTTGTCTCCATGTAGCTGTTTGCGCGCGCGAGGTTCTCACGTCCGACGAGGCCTGGCACCGCGCTGGTGAAGCCGGCATCCGAGAGCACCCGTAACGCATTGATCGGCACCGTTACGACGAGGATCACGGCCATCGTCGACCAGCCGAGCCAATACGCGACGGGGATCGCGGCGGTCAGGAGTGCCCGGCCCGCGTCGGCCCAGATCATCATCCGCCGGCGATCCCAGCGATCCGCCAGTGCTCCGGCCGGCAGTCCGAGCACGAGATCGGGGAGGAGCTGCAAGGCGCTGACGATGCCCATGAGCGCGCCGGAGCCGGTCAGGAAGAGGACGAGCAGCGGCATCGCGGTCAGTGTGATTGCGTCGCCGAAGGCGGAGACCGCCTGCCCGGCGAGCACGACCTGGAAGTCGCGGTTGCCGCGCAGATTGGACGGGGCCGCCGCGGTCTCGTCGGAAAGGGCCGTCATGGAACAAATCCTCGTGTGAGGCCCTGCACGTGATTCCGGAGGACTCTTGACCCGCGTGGCGTAACATGCAATAGTGCCTGAGCACTATACCTTACTTATGCCAGTAGTGGATGTCGTCGGGTTAGCCACCATGGTGCTGTCACCGTCTGAGCCGTTGCCCCTGCGCCTGCCGGAAGAACCGCCGCCCTCGACCTTCACGTTTCCGCCGGCGGCGACCGCCGACGACAAAGGCAGGGTGGTCGTGGGTGGCGACCTCGAGCCGGGCACGCTGTTGGCCGCCTACCGCGCGGGCCTCTTTCCGATGCGCCAGGGGGATGGCGAGCTGGCATGGTGGTTCCCCGCGCCGCGGGCGATCATCACACCGGACCGGCTGCGTGTGAGCACGTCGCTGCGCCGGGCGCGGCGTCACTTCGTGACGAGGGTCGATACCGCCTTCGAGGCCGTCATCGACGGGTGCGCGGACCGTGGTGAGGGCGAATATCACTGGATCACCGCCGAGGTTCGGGCGGCCTTTGTGCGCCTGCACCGTCTCGGCTGGGCGCACAGCGTCGAGGCATGGACCGTCGCCACCGACGACGAGCCGTCGATGCTGGCTGGCGGTCTGTACGGCGTGGCCATCGGCGGCTTGTTCAGTGGCGAATCGATGTTCCATCGCCGGCAGGACGCCTCGAAAGTGGCGCTGGTGGCCCTCGTCGACTGGCTGCGTGACGACGGACGGGATGGTGGAGGCCGGCTCATCGATGTCCAGTGGAACACACCCCACATGGCCTCGCTGGGCGCGGTTGAGGTGGGGCGGGAGGAGTACCTGACCCGTCTGGAGCAGGCGCTGGCGCTCCCATTGCCGGCGGCGTTCACCGCGCTCCCACACCCACCATCACCCACACCGCTATCATAGGCGTCCAGACGTGGACCGAGTCTTCGCGCGGAGGGGAACAGCAGCGTGCAGACCTACCGCCTGGGCGTGCTGCGCGGCGACGGCATCGGGCCGGAGATCGTCGCGGCCACGGTGCAGGTCGTCGACGCGGCGGCGCGGCGAACCGGCGTCGATCTCGAGTGGGCGCCGCTGCCGATGGGCTGGGAGGCGATCCGCGCCCACGGTTGCGCCCTGCCGGACGAGACGAAACGGGCGCTGGCCGAATGTCACGGCTGGATCATGGGGCCGCACGACTCCGCCTCCTACCCCGATTCGGAGCGGGAACGCCGCAACCCGAGCGGCGAGCTGCGCCATCACTTCGACCTCTTCGCCAACATCCGCCCCTGCACCAGCTACCCCGGCATCGACTGCACGTCGCCTGGCGCCGATTTGGTCATCGTGCGCGAGAACAGCGAGGGGTTCTACCCGGACCGCAACATGCATCTGGGCGTGGGCGAGTTCATGCCGACGCCCGACATGGCGCTCTCGGTCGGCCTCTTCACCCGGCGGGCCTGCGAGCGGATCGCCCACGTCGCCTTTCGCCTGGCCCAACAGCGGCGACGGTATGTCACGGTGGTCCACAAGGCGAACGTGATCCGCCTCGGCACGGGTCTTTTCCGCGACGCCTGCCGCGACGTGGCGGCCGCCTACCCCGACGTCCGCCTCGACGACGAGCACGTCGACGCGATGGCCGCGCATCTTGTCCGCCGCGCGCCCGACTTCGACGTGATCGTGACCGAGAACATGTTCGGCGACATCCTCTCCGACCTCGCCGCCGAACTGACCGGCAGCCTCGGCCTCGCCCCCTCCCTCAACGCCGGCGCCGACCACGCCATGGCCCAGGCCGCCCACGGCTCCGCCCCGGACCTCGCCGGCCTGGACGTCGCCAACCCCATCGGCGAAATCCTCTCCGCCGCGCTGCTGCTGCGCTGGCTTGGTGATCGGTATGGGGATGATCGGTTGGTGTCTGCCGGCGGCTTGATCGAGACGGCGGTAGAACGGACGCTGGCGGATGGGGTGCGGACGCGGGATCTTGGGGGTGATGTGGGGACGGGGGCGTTTGCGCGAATAATTGTGGAGCGTCTGTAGGGGCATGCCAAGGCTCGTCAACTACCTCTATGGGTGGACGGGAACGTTAAGTCCAGGTACGCTCGTTCTCATCCGATTGCTAGAATGGACCCGCCTTGTCAGCAGCCGGAGGAAAGGATTGTGTCAGATGGTTGCAGTACATAGGACATCCCGCGAGCAAGTAGCAAGAGTCGTTGACGATATCGAGGAGCAAGATGAATCTGTTCCGATTCGGTACGACATTACAAGCTACGGAGCTGATTACCCGGTTGACAGTCTTGTTGATAGGCTTAACTCGGGGGCAATTTATGTTCCGAAGTTTCAGCGGGGGTATGTCTGGACTATCAAGCAGGCTTCGAGGTTTATTGAATCACTTCTTCTAGGACTGCCCGTTCCAGGCATCTTTTTGGCGCGGGAGCGGGGCACTCAAAAGCTTATCGTAATAGATGGTCAACAGCGTCTCCAAACTATCCGGGACTTTTACAGAGGTGTCTTTGGAGATAGCCAAAAGGAGTTTGCGCTCAATCTGAATTCTCCTGGAGTGACCAATCCACTTCACGGGCTAACTTACCGAACTCTTCCAGAAGACGACAAGAGACAGCTCGCCGATTCAATTATCCATGCGACTATCATTCGTCAAGATGAGCCATCAGACGGACAGAGTAGCATCTATAGCATATTTGAACGACTGAACACAGGCGGAACCAAGCTTGAGCCTCAGGAGATCAGGGCCAGTATTTACCATGGAGAGTTCAGTCGCCTTCTCGGACAACTCAATAG
>JBOGUE010000175.1:0-4086 GCA_050695955.1 Thermomicrobiales bacterium
CCGCCATTCGGCCGGCCAGCGACGCACCGCTATCTGGTGACGCCGGTCGAACCAGAGATGCCTCCCGCGGAACAGGAACGACGGCTACGGCAATGGCACCACGCCGCGATCAAGCTCAACCACGTCGTCCACCACGGCGGACTCGGCCACCACGTCCAGAACTGGCACGCCTGCCGCGCCGCCTCGCGTATCGGCCAGGTCGCGGGGGTCGATTGTGCGTCGCGGATCGCGCTCTTCTGCGCCGGCACGTTGGTCGAGGGATGGGCCTGCTATGCGACCGCGTTGATGAACGAGGTCGGGTATCTGACCCCCCTCGAACAACTCAGCGAGCGCCAGTCCCGGCTCCGCATGGCGGCGCGCGCGGTCGTCGATTGCGCGCTCCACACCGGCGCCATGACGCTGAACCAAGCGGCCGCGTACTATGAACGGGAGACGGCGATGTCCCCCGCCGCCGCGCACGCCGAGGCGGTCAAAAACTCGATGTTCCCCGGCGCCGCGATGATGTACCTGATCGGGACCGACGCGATCCACGATCTGCGGGCTGCCATTCAGGAACGGGAAGGATCAAGCTTCTCGCTTCGCGCATTCCACGACCGCTTCCTCTCCTATGGCGCAATCCCCGTTGCCCTGATCGGCGAGGCGATGTTGGCGGACGATCAACCGGATCGCTGAATAGGCTGAGACAGAAGAGCATGCGTCTATCGTGGCCACGTTTGCACCGTCCGCATGGCACTGCGACACTTCGGCAGTGACAGTACCCGGGCGGAGCATCCGCGTCCGCGCACGCTGGACTGAGACGTGGAAGATCGGCAGCCCCTGGATCGCTATGGAGCACCTACAACAGGCCGCCGTCAACCCGCCATCCGGACTGCCGCTCACGCCATTCATCGGGCGGATCGAACACCTGGCAGCACTCGGCCCGCGGTTGCGCCGTCCGGAGATTCGGTTGCTGACCGTCACCGGCCCGGGCGGCGTCGGCAAAACACGGTTGGCGCTTCAAGTCGCGGCGGACCTCGATGAGGCGTTTGCCGCCGGGCATCGCCACGTCTTCCTCGCCGAGACCCGGACAGCGTCCGCTCTCCTGCCGGCGATCGCACAACAGCTCGGCCTTCGGGAGCACACGCACGAGTCGATCGTCGCAACCCTCCATCGCGCCCTGGCTGACCAGGAGTTGTTGCTCGTGCTCGACAACCTGGAGCATCTCACCGCCGCGGCCCAAACATCGTCGAGTTGCTGCGGCACTGCCCGCGGCTGACCATCCTGGCAACGAGCCGAGCGCCACTCCGCGTGCGTGGTGAGCACGTCTACCCCGTGCCGCCGATGGCGCTGCCGGAGCCGGGACGGCGACTGACGCCAACCGATATCCAGCAGGCCGAAGCCGTCGACCTTTTCGTGCAACGGGCGACGGCGGCCAACCCGACGTTCACACTGCACAAAGAGAACGCGGCGACGATCGCCGAGATCTGTGCTCGCCTCGAGGGATTGCCGCTCGCGATCGAATTGGCCGCCGCCCGCTTGAGGTTCCTCTCGCCCAAGGCGTTACTCGCCCAGCTCAGCCGCCGGTTCACCCTGCTTTCGGGCGGCGCTCAAGACTTGCCGGCACGTCAGCAGACGATCCACGACACGATTGCCTGGAGCTACGATCTGCTCACCCCGAATCAGCAAGCCACCTTCCGCCGCCTCGCCGTCTTCACCGGCGGCTTCACGCTCGACGCGGCTGACGCCGTGGCGAGTGCCCAGTGCCCAGTGCCCAGTGCCCAGCCTCAAGCCAAGACCTCCCTTGGCCAGGCCGACAGCGCGCGACTGGAGCACCAGCCCGCGACAACTAACTGGGCACTTGGCACTGGGCACTCGGCACTCGACCATGTTGCCGCGCTCATCGATCACAGCTTGGTACTGGCACGCGATCGAGACGACGACCAGCCCCGCTACGCAATGCTGGAAACCGTACGAGATTTTGCCAGCGAACGGCTGGCCGCGGCCGGCGAGGAGGTCGATGCGCGCTCGCGCCATGCCGCCTGGTACACCACGTTCGCGGAGACCGCCGAGCCGGAACTCAATGGGCCCGATCAGCTTCTCTGGCTCGATCGGCTGGAGATGGATTACGACAATCTCCATGCGGCCCAGGAATGGATCCTGGAACAAGGGCAATGGCAGGTGGGGATTCGCTGGGCCTATGCGCTCTTCGTCTTTTGGCAGACGCATCACCACATACGATATGAAACCGCCTGGCTCGAACGGATCCTTGCCATCACGCCGAAGACGGACGACAGCGCGTGGGCGGTGCAGGCTGCCCACGCCTTGAACACCCTCAGTACCCTCCACCACCTGGCCGGCGACTTCTCGGCCGCGCGCCGCGGGTGGGAAGAGTGCTTCGCGCGTCAACGCGCGCTGGGCTACCGGCCCGGTCAGGCAAGCGCGCTCAGCAACCTGGCGATGCTCGCGACCGATACCGGCGACTTCGTCCACGCGTGCGACCTCTACGAGGAATCGATCCGTCTGTGCCGGGAACTGGACGACCGCATACGGCTGGCCAAGATCCTCCATAACTACACCATCCCGCTCGGCGCACTCGGCCGCGATGACGAGTCGTGGGATGTCCTCCAGGAAGTCCGCGATATCCTGCGCGATGGCGGTGAACCGCGCCTCTACGCCTTTTGCGTGAACAGTCTGGGCGACTCCGCCTGGCGGCGTGGCGATGCGACGACCGCGAGTCAACTCTTCGAGGAAGCGTTGCCGCTCTGCCGCCAGACCGGCAACGAGCGGGCCGTCGCCGTCGTCCTCCTCAACATGCGCCGGATGGCGCTCGCGGCCCACCAACTCCACCGCGCGGCCGACCACCTCGTCGAAGCACTCTCCCTTGACCAGGTGCGTGGCGATCGCCGGACCGTGGCGGACCTCATCAACGCGCAGGCCGCCGTCGCGGTCGCCAGCGGACAGGCAGAGGCCGGGGCCAGGTTGATCGGAGCCGCCGACGTGCTGCTCGAAGAATCAGGCATCGCTCCCGAGCATCCGGAGGAACGCGACCGCGCGGTCGCGGCCACCATAGCCGCCCTGGGCAAGCGTCCAGCCGCGAATGCACGGGCGGTCGGCCGCGGCTTGCCGATCGACCGGGCGATTGACGAGGCGATCGCCGTCGCCCAGCCGCTGCCGACGCCAACCGCGATCGCACCGCCGATCCTGATCTCCCCACCCTCCACCATGCCCATGCACACCGTCACGCTGACGCGCCGTGAGCGCGACGTCCTCAAGCTCCTCGCGGAGGGCCGATCCGACCGCGAAATCGCCGAGGCACTCTTCCTCAGCCCGCGCACGGTTTCGACCCACGTCTCGAATATCCTCGGCAAGCTCGATGTCTCCACACGCTCGGCCGCCGCGACCTACGCGGTCCGCGCCGGCCTCATCTGAGTGATCCCCCCTTCCCCAACCGTCCGCGATCCACGACCAATACCGCTCAAACTGGCCAAAAACGCGTAGTCCTACGGAAGCAATCCTCCTGACGCCGGCCTAGATTGGCATGCGAGGCAGCAACGGCCGTGCTCCCGCCTCGCAACGGAGCCGTTTCAGGCAAACGAGTGAGCTAAGAGGAGGAACGAGTCTCATGAATGGATGGAAGCTGCGCGCCGCGCTATTGGCCGTGCTCGTCGGATTCGGGGTGCTGTCGCTGCCGGCGCTGCCGACCCCGACCGCCTCGGCGAGCAACGTCTGCTACGGCAGGAATGTCCACCACAGCGACCCGTTCGGCTTCGCGTGGACCAGGGATCAGGTGTGCCCCAACGCGTCTGGGGCTCCTCTCTACTATTTCGCCTCGGAGGATCCCGCCCTCCGCACCGGCACCATGTACTCGACCAATAGCTGGTTCGTCTGCTACGTCCACGGCGATTGGCATGCGGGCGGCAACGACGTCTGGTACTACACCCAGGGCGACGAGGACATAGACAACGGCTTGCCCGAGGACCACGCGTGGGGGTTCATGCCGGCGCGATACGTCTGGACGAACGAGGATCCGGATCCCGGCATGCCTCCCTGCCCGTAATGATCAGATCGCCGGCGTATCCCGCGTCAAGCAGAGGCGCATCCCGGCAT
>JBOGUE010000176.1:0-3205 GCA_050695955.1 Thermomicrobiales bacterium
TCTCTAGAGCAGTAACCTGAACAACAAGTCTTGCACTGGAAAGATCATGGCCGTGGTAATGCCTTCGCCACCGATGCGACCGCTGATGAAAAAGAGTCCGAAGAGGATGATGAATCCATACCGCTCAAGAGGCGCCATGATCGGATACCAGAAGTTGGGGAGTAGACCGGTCAAGATTTTGTGCCCGTCGAGCGGCGGGATGGGGATCATGTTGAACGACGCAAGTAGCACGTTCACCCAGAGGAACCACTCCATGTAGTAACCAAGCTCGCCGAGGTCGGTCCCATTATTCCGGGCGATGCGAAGCGGTATCGCGACGGCCGCGGCCTGCACGACGTTCGAGATCGGACCGGCGGCGGCAACGAGGGCCATGCCTCGCTGTCGTTGGAGAATACCGATTCCACCGAGGCGATTCGGATTAACCGGGACCGGCTTGCCCCAGCCGATGAAGCTGAAGCCCAGCGAGATCATCACCATGCCGAAAAACCCGAAGGGCTCGAAGTGCATGAGTGGATTCAGGGTGATTCGACCAAGGTCGCGAGCCGTCGAGTCGCCCAATCGCCATGCGGTGTACGCGTGCATGAACTCGTGGATCGTGGTGGCGATGATGAACGAGCCGAGGACGGCAAAGATCTGTCGCGGTTCGGGGAGGGAGCGACCACCTAGCACCTGCGTCGCTAGGACGAACAGGAGAATTAGGTAGAGGCCGGAGTTCGGATCACCCCGGTTGATAAAGGAAAGGCGGCGGTCGAACGGTCGCACGACCGCGCGCTATGCCCCCGATCCCGGATAGAGATGGCACGCGACATGATGCCCATTGCCCTGATCCGCGAAGATCGGATCCACCTGCTTACAGACCTCCATGGCGTACGGGCAGCGCGTGTGGAAGTGGCACCCCGACGGCGGATTGATCGGACTTGGCACGTCGCCGCTGAGGATGATCCGTTCGCGCCGCTTCTCAATCACCGGGTCCGGAATGGGCACTGCCGACAAGAGCGCTTTGGTGTACGGGTGAAGCGGCTCCTCGTAGAGCTCGGTGCGCTCCGCCATCTCCACGATCTTACCGAGGTACATCACCGCAACTCGGTTCGAGATGTGCTTGACCACTGAGAGATCGTGGGCAATGAAGAGGTACGTCAGCCCAAACTGGTTCTGCAGGTCTTCGAGCAGATTGACGATCTGCGCCTGAATTGAAACGTCGAGCGCCGAGACTGGCTCGTCGGCGACGATGAAATCGGGGTTCGCCGCGAGCGCTCGGGCAATGCCGATACGCTGCCGCTGACCGCCGGAGAACTCGTGGGGATACCGGTTCGCGAAGTAGGGGTTGAGACCGACGGTCTCAAGCAGTTCCTGCACGCGCTGCGTGCGCTCGCCTTTGGCAACCAGATGGTGGATTTGCATCGGCTCGGAGATGATGTTGCCGACGGTCATGCGGGGGTTAAGCGAGGCATACGGGTCCTGGAAGATCATCTGGAGATGACGGCGCATGCGGCGCATGTCGCCACCGTCGAGCTTTGTCAGGTCCCGGCCCTGGAAAACGACTTCGCCTGAGGTCGGTTTGTAGAGTTGGAGAATGGCGCGGCCCGTCGTGGACTTGCCGCAGCCGGACTCGCCCACGAGGCCGAGCGTTTCACCACGTTTGACCTGAAAGGAAACGCCGTCGACGGCCTGTACGGCCCCGACCTTGCGCTGGAAGATGATCCCCTGGGTCAGGGGGAAGTGCATGACGAGGTCTTTAACGGTCAGGAGCGGTTCGCTTCCGTTCTGACCGGCCGACGAGGTCGGCATTTGTTGGGTCCGGCGATCGACGTCTACGGCCATCTATTCCTGCCTCCTCGGCGGATCCGCGTCCTTGTCGACCTCCTCCCAGAACCAGCACGCGGAATGGTGACCGGGCTGGACTTCCAGGAGCGGTGGATTCTTCTCTTCGCACTTCTGTCGCGCGTAGTTGCAGCGCGGCATGAAGGGACACATATCCGGCAGATCGATGAGGTCGGGCGGCAGGCCCTGGATCGGTATGAGCCGTTCTTTGCGCATGGAATCAAGGCGCGGGATAGAGCGCAACAGGCCGACCGTGTACGGATGACGCGGGTTGGCGAAGATCTCTTCGGTGCTCGCTGTCTCAACGATGTGCCCGGCGTACATGACCTGAATGCGGTCAGCCATGCCGGCGACGACGCCCATGGAGTGGGTGATCATGATCACACCGGTATCGCGCTCGACCTGCAGCTTGCGCATCAAGTCGAGGATCTGCGCCTGGATGGTGACGTCGAGTGCCGTCGTCGGCTCGTCGGCGATGAGAAGTTTCGGATTGCAGCTCAGGGCCATGGCGATCATGACGCGCTGGCGCATACCACCGGAGAATTGGTGGGGATACTGATCGATGCGTTCCTCACTGTTCGGGATGCCGACCATCTTGAGGAGCTCTATCGACCGGCCGCGTGCCTGCTCCTTGTTCATTCCCATGTGGAGCTGGAGGGCTTCGCTGATCTGGCGGTTGATCGTGAGGACTGGATTGAGCGAGGTCATCGGGTCCTGGAAGATCATCGCGATCTCATTGCCGCGGATCGACCGGACCTCGTTGTCGGACATCTGCAGGATGTCATCGCCGTTGAAGATGATCTCACCGGACACGATCTTGCCGGGCGGGTTTGGGATCAGCCGCATGATTGAGAGGCCGGTCATGCTCTTGCCGCAGCCCGACTCGCCGACGACACCGAGTGTTTCGCCCGGCATGACGTAGAACGTGACGTCGTCGACCGCTTTGACGATGCCGTCCTGCGTAAAGAACTGGGTTCTGAGGTTCTTGACCTCAAGCAATGGCCGACCGTTGGATCTGCCGTTCGCCGGCGCAGTCTCCGGTCGACCTTGCACGCGAGGCTCTGCCGCCATCGTCGCTCCTCTCGAACTCGCCCCATTGCCGGTGCTCGTTGACGACCGAGTACGACCGGCCAACAAGCCTCCGTATCACCCGCCCTCGCGCCTCCCGCTTGCGCCGTACCAGACACCGCCGCGCGACAAGTGAATCGAGGAAATCTTGGGTGCGGCCGCAGCATAGCATATGGCGTGAAACAGGCACAACAGGGGGTTGAAGCATGATCACACGTCAGAGCATCGCGGCAGTTCCGAATCCGGAACGTTCGCGGGCCAATATGGGGACGGGGAGATACTAGGCGTGGATCAATTGCCCATGAACGACGAGTGC
>JBOGUE010000177.1:0-7435 GCA_050695955.1 Thermomicrobiales bacterium
ACGGTGCTGCGCTGCCTGAACCGGATGAACGACCTGATCCCGAGCGCCCGCGTCCAAGGCACGATTCTCTATCACGGGATCGACATTTGCGCCCCGCGAGTCGACCCGGTTGAAGTGCGCCGGCACGTCGGCATGGTCTTCCAGAAGCCGAATCCGTTCCCCAAGAGCATCTACGAGAACGTCGCTTGGGGCGCGAGAATCAACGGTGCGAAGCGCAATATGGACGAATTGGTGGAGCGGTCGTTGCGCCAGGCCGCGCTCTGGGACGAGGTCAAAGACAAGCTCAAAGAGAGCGGGCTGGCGCTTTCCGGCGGGCAGCAGCAGCGACTCTGCATCGCCCGGACGCTGGCGATCAACCCCGACGTGATCCTGATGGACGAACCGTGCAGTGCGCTCGACCCGATCTCAACCTTGAAAATCGAGGACCTGATGCGCGATCTGACGCGCACGTACACGATCGTGATCGTGACGCACAACATGCAGCAGGCAGCCCGCGTCTCCGATCAGACCGTCTTTTTCTCGCTCAATGAGCACCGGCAAGGCATCCTGATCGAGGCGGGCGACACGCGTCAGATCTTTACCAATCCGCGCGATCAACGGACCGAGGACTACATTACCGGCCGGTTCGGATAGGTGTAAGGCGTTAGGGCTGAGGCGTTAGGCGTTAGGAGAACGACGACGTATCCCCTAACGCCTAACGCCTAACGCCTGAATGGAGCATCAGCGATGACCCGAGAGCACTACGACCACCAGATTCAGGAACTGCGGGACGGGATTGTCACCATGGCGAGCATGGTCGACAAGGCGATCGGCCGTTCGGTCGACGCCCTCAAGCGCCAGGACGTCAACCTCGCCCGCGAAGTCATCGCCGGCGACCGCGCCGTTAACCAACTGCGCTGGCACACGGAGGAGCAGGCGGTCCTCGTCATCGCCACCCAGGCGCCGATGGCCAGCGACCTCCGCGCTATCACGGCTGTCATCCACATCGCCACCGACCTGGAGCGCATGGCCGATCACGCGGCCGGGATCGCCAAGATCGTCGTCGAAACGGCCGACGAACCGCTCCTCAAACCGCTCGTCGACATCCCCAAGATGAGCGACCTCAGCCGTGAGATGCTCAGCGACAGCGTCACCGCATTCATTGACGCCGACGCCGACGCGGCACGCGCAATCGTCGATCGCGACGATCGGGTCGATGCACTGTACAATCAGGTGTATCACGAACTCCTGTCGTACATGCTGGCCGACCAATCGACCATCAATCGGGCGACCCATCTGTTGTGGGCGGCACACAATGTGGAACGCATCGCCGACCGGGTGACGAATATCTGCGAGCGTGTCGTATTTGCGGTGACTGGATCCCTCGAGGAGCTAGCCGTCTCGACGTATTGATTACCGACGCGGTGGGACGACCAGCGCGGCTCACTGGTGTCGAGCTTCGCAGCGACCGCATCGAATGCAAGTTCGTACACTGCGCAGCGCCAGAAGCGGCACGAAGGTACGAATTCGACTGTCCCACAACACGCCCACGGCGTCGCGGACGCACCGGTCGAGCACCGGCGCGATCAGGCAACTGCCCACCTGACACTCCTCGGCCGCTTCCCGCCGCACCAACGCGACAATTGCCTCGAAATCGGTCGGGGCCTCGGTCACCATGGTCCTCACGCCGTCACCTCCTGATTCACCGCGCCACGCACGAACTGGTACACGAGCACGCCGGCTACCGCGCCGAGCGCTGGTCCGCCAACGTAGAGCCATTGGTGATCCCACGCGCCCGAAACAAGGGCCGGGGCCAGCGAGCGCGCCGGGTTCATCGACGCGCCGGAGATTGGCCCGGCGAAGAGCGCCTCCAACCCGATCGTGCCGCCGATCGCGATGGCCGCCGCTTGGCCCACCGCGCGCACGTCGGTGGCGACCGAGGTGATGACGAACATGAGCAAGAACGTGAGCACGCTTTCGAGGATCAGCGACTGCCGCGCCGAGCCTGCCGGTAGCGTCGTTCCGAGGTGGGCGATGTCGCCGAAGAGGCCGCGTATCACCAGGCTTGCGGCAAGCGCGCCAAGGAGCTGTGCCCCCCAGTACCGCGGCACCATGCCCCACGGGAAGTGGCGGCCGACCGCGAAGGCGAGCGTCACCGCCGGGTTGAAGTGCGCGCCCGAGACATGGCCGACCGCGTAGATCATGACCATGATGATCAAGCCGAAGGTCAGACCGATGCCGATGTGCCCGACCGCCCCGCCGCTCTCGGCATTGATCACGATCGCGCCAGTGCCCGCGAAGACCAGCCCAAAGGTCCCGACGCCTTCCGCTACCAACTTGCGCACAGCCGATTCCTCCCAGCGGAGTATATCAACCGACGTTGATATACACCATGGCCGGGAAGGGAGACCGATACCCTACGTGTTGTTCAGTGGGCTACGCGTCGTCGTCGCCGCCGCGGGCGCCGCGGCTGGCGTCCGGCGGCACCAGATCGCACCGGTGGCTGGCCCCGAACGCGGCCGCGGGTGGGAGGGAACCGACGGTGAGCAGATCGGTGAGGGGCGCGGTCAGGTGCGCCCACGCCGTCGGATCGAGTGAGTAGTAGATCCACTGCGCGTCGCGCCGTGCTCGCACCAGCCCCGCCTTGCGCAGCTTGCCGAGATGGTACGAGACGAGCGGTTGGGAGAGATCAAGCTCATCGATCAGGTCGCAGACGCAGGTCTCGGCGTGGGTCAGGACCGCCAGGATGCGCAGCCGGTTGCGATCGCTCAGGAACCGCGCCGCATCGAGGGCCGCGTCGATGCTCATCGTCTCAATCGTTGCGCTCATTCGTCATTCCCATGCCGAGGATTGTTTCCTTGCACACGTCGATGATACCGGATCGTGCCAGCGATCTGCCGTCTACGGCGTAAGTAGCGTGGCCGGCCGCGCCTCGATCACAAACCTCGTGGGATCGTACGCCGTCACGAGCTGCCCGTCGACGCTACCACTGTTGGGGAGGAATGGGATCGTGGTCGTCGACTCTTCGCGCATTTCATCTCCATCCATGATCGCGAAGACGACGACGACATCTTCGGCCGCCGCCGTGCCGGCGTTGCGGGCGACGAACGGGATGTAGAAGAGGTCGTCGCGGCGGACCGCCTGATCGAGATTCAGTTCGACCGCGATCCACGAACCCGACGGCTCCTCGCGCGCGAGCTGTTCGTAGAGGGCCGCTCCCACCAGAAGCGCGACGACGAGAAAGCTGACCAGCAAGGTGATCCACTCTGCGGCGTTCCGCGCTGGCGACCCGCCGCTCTCTTCGGCGTCTTCCCGCGTCTCTGGCTCCGGCTCGTCCGGCTCACCGGACGCCCGTGCACCTTCTGTTGCATCCCGCATTGCGCCGCCTAGCATTCCTTTCACACAGACCAGCCATTGTCCCCTCGCTCCTAATCCCTAACGCCTAACGCCTAACGCCTAGACCGCCAACCGCCCTGCCGCCGCGCCGATCGACGCCGGCAACGCCAGGATGACGATCTGGGCGAAGGTGACGTACCAATCCCCACCCGGCTTGATGACGTCGAAGAGCCAAAGCGTCAGCACACGGGTCGCCAGCGACACGAGGTATGCCGCGACCGTCTCGGTGATGGGCCGCTGGAAGGGGCCGGGCGTCCTCAGGCGGCGCGTCTGCCCGCCGAAGCCGGCTTCGAAGACGATGGCGTGGCTGAGGAGCAGTGAGAAGAGGATGATCGCCGGCAGGAGGAGCACCGGCACTTCGGTCGCCAGCATGATCGTCTCGTCGGTGACCGCGATGTTGAGACTGAGAAAGAGCGCGCCCGCGAACGCCGCGCCGAAGTCGATGACGACGCCCTGCACGATGTCGGCCTGCTCTTCGTTGCCCTCGTCCGGCGAGCCGGTACGCGACTCGCGCGGGGCGAGGATGTGATTGGCAATCGAGACGCCGAGGCTGACCGGCAAGGCGCCGACGGCGATGCGGCCGATCACCACGTTGAGCGGCTGGTCGAGCGTGATCTGGTGGATCAGGGTGAGTGTGATCGCGGCGGCGACGATCGCCAGCGCCGTCGCTTCCACTGCGTCGCCATAGGGTCGGTGCGACCCCGCCTCCCGTATCCGGAAACCTGTGAAGAGCACAAACGCCAAGTTGAGCACGTACGAGAGCGCGATGATGGCGAGCGCCCGCGACATCGTGATCGTTTGCCCGAGCCACCATGCCTCCATCGTGAAGAAGAGTGGTGTGCCGACCAAAAAGCCGCCCGTCACCCCGCGCAGCAGATCGTCTGTCTCCCGCCCCCACATCTCGCTCGTGCCAAACGCCGCCACGCATGCTCCTTCGGCCATGGACTGTGTCCGGCGGGGTCAGGGCGCCCGCTCTATCGCAGAGTCTGTGCCGCGATTACCCAGCCCGCGCCCTTACACGGGAGCGTCGCGGCGGACTGTGCAGTTGCTGACCCGGTCAGGGGGACCGGAAGCGCAGGCGCGCGGCGAAGGGTCGTTCGCCGGGTTCTGCCATCAGCACGGCGACGGTGGCGGCGACCGAGAGGGCGATCAGGACCCAGAGGACGGCGTCGTAGCCGCCAGTCCAGTCGTAGAGGAGACTGGCGCCGAGCGGACCGGTCGCCCGCGCGCCGGTGATGATCAGCGCCAGCACCCCGCTGATGCTGCCGTACTCGGCCGGGCCGTAGAACTCGGCGATCAGCGCCGCCCGCGCCGGCGTGATCGCCCCGAATCCCGCCCCGAAGAGCGCCACGAAGAGCCAGACCCCGGCCGTGCTGGAGACGGCCAACAGGACGATTAGCGCCAGCGCCTGCATGCCGAAGATCAACGCGGTCACGATCTGGCGCGGGATGCGCCCGCCGAGCGGCGTGAAAATGAGCCGCCCCGGCAAGGCAAGCGCGCCGATCATCCCGGCCGCCAGCGCCGCGAACCCGGCGTCGTACCCCTCGTCGATCAGATACGGGATGAGGTGGATCAGGGCTGCAACGTTGGCCGCCATCGTCAGGAAGAACGCCCCCGCCAGCCACCAGAACGCCGCGCCCCGGATCGCCACCCGCATCGGCACGCTGCGCTCGGGCCGGGCGCGGCCAGTCGTCGTCTCGGTCGCGTCCGGTAGGGCGCCGTCCGGCTCAAGCCCCATGTCGCGCGGATGACGGCGCAGCAACAAGGCATGGGCCGGGATCGTCACCACCGCCAGGATGATCGCCAGCACGACCAGCGCCGTGCGCCAGCCGTGGTTGCGCACCAACCAATCGGAAAGCGGGATGAAGATGACGCTGGCGAACCCGCCGCCGAAGGTCAGGATCGTCAGCGCCCGCCCGCGGAAGCGCTGGAACCAGTTGGCGATGGTGACGAAGGCCGGCTCATAGAAGGTGGCCGCCATCGTCACGCCGATGGCGGCCCAGATCAGGTAGAAGGCGATCAGGTTGGTGACCGAGGCCCAGGCCAGGATCAGGAGCGCCGCCCCGATCGAGCCGAACGTCATCAGCAGGCGCGGTCCGTGCCGGTCGAGCCACCGCCCCATCGGCACCCCGGCGACGCCGGAGATGAGGAGCGCCAGCGAGAAGGCGCCGGTCATCTGCGACCGCGACCAGCCGAGGTCGGCCTCCATCGGCCGCAGAAAGACCGTGATCGCGTAGTACTGGATGCCCCAGGAAGTCAGCTCGGTGACGGCGAGGACGAGGACCAGGATCCACCCATAGTAGAGCCCGCCCCGTGGCCAGATCGCCTTCATCCCGCGCCGCATGACCCCTCGCCCCTCATGGTGTTAACAATCCCCGCCGCGCCATCTTACCGAAAGAGTCGGCGAGATGGCGGCAGCGGGATGCACCACGAACGACAGCCGCGTTGTGCGAACCGCCCTAGACGGCAGGCTTTATCGCCCGGACGAAGGCGCTCACGATCCGGGCATCCCCGTTGCCGGCCGGCACACTACAGCAGGAGGATCCGCCGCAGCAGCCTTCGTCGGAGACCGACGCCGTTAGCTCGGCCGCGTCATGGACGCGTGTGACCTCGACGCCGGCGTCTTCGAAACCGGCTTTTGCCAGCAGGCGCCGGTATTCACCTTCTTCGAGCGCCCCGGCCACGCAGCCGGCCCAGGCGTCCAGATCGCCCCGCAGTTCCGGCGAGAGTTCACCCTGGACGACGATGTCAGAGACCGCGAAGCGACCGCCCGGCTTGAGCACGCGGAAAGCCTCGCGCAAGACTTGTCCCTTGTCGGCGGAGAGGTTGATCACGCAGTTGGAGATGACGACGTCGACCGCCGCGTCTGGCAGCGGGATCGCCTCGATCTCGCCCTTCAGGAACCTGACGTTTTCCACGCCCGCGGTGGTCTTGTTGCGCTCGGCCAGGGCGAGCATCTCGTCAGTCATATCGAGGCCGTAGGCAAAGCCGGTTGGTCCGACCCGCTTGGCGGAGAGCAGGACGTCGATGCCGCCGCCGCTGCCCAGATCGAGCACCGTTTCGCCCGGCAGCAACTCGGCCAGCGCCGTCGGGTTGCCGCAGCCGAGCGACGCCGCCAGCGCCCCGGTCGGCACCGCTGCCGCCTGTTCGAGATCGTAGAGGTTGTGCGTGATCGCGTTGGCGCTCGCCGGCCCGCAACAGGTCGACCCGCTTCGTTCGGCACGGCGCGCCGCCTCGGCGTACCGCACCCGCACCGATTCGCGTAGCTCATCGGGAGAAACCATGGACACCATTGTTGTCCTCCGTATCGTCGCTAGGAGCAACAGACTGTCGCTCGCGGCGTGGCGCCGATCTGGACCAATTCCTTCGTCGCGCCTTCCTCCGTGAACAGGAAGTCCGTGGAGCAGACGCCGGTCTGTGGCAATGCGAGCCGCACCTCTCGCGCCGCTTCCCAATCGCCGGCGATCGCCGCCGCGACGGATCGGACCTGCTCGTACCCGGTCAGCATGAGGAAGGTCGGCGCCCGGCCGTAGCTCTTCATGCCCACCAGATAAAAGTCCGGCTCCGGATGGCGCAACTCCTCCGCGCCGTGGGGTGGCACGCTGCCGCAACTGTGGACGTTGGGGTCGATCAGCGGGGCGAGCGCGACCGGACTCTCGACCGCGGAGTCGAGCCCCAAGCGAATCTCCGAGAGAAACGAAAGGTCGGGGCGGAACCCCGTGGCGGCCACGATCTCGTCGACCGGTGGCAATTCCTCCGTGGCACTCGCGACGACGATGCCGTCGTCGGTCAGGCGCATCCGCTCGGTCTTGAACCCGGTGACGAGGTGGACGCGCTCGCCGGCGACCGCCTGCTTCACTCGATATCCCAGCTTGCCCCGTTCAGGCAGCATGTCATTGGCGCCGCCACCGTAGAGATGCGTCAGGCGTTGACCCTCTCGCCGCACTGCCCAGGTGATCCGCGTCGCGGGGTCCTCGCTTTTCAATCGTAGGAGATCGAGCAGCGCGTTCATCGCCGAGTGGCCGCTGCCCACCACCAGGACGCGCTTGCCGGCGTAGCG
>JBOGUE010000178.1:0-7733 GCA_050695955.1 Thermomicrobiales bacterium
CGTTAGTCTTGCTGAATGACGGACAGGATGTTGCCGGCGGGGTCCGTGAACCACGCGATCAAGGGGCCGCCACCGCGGGCGATGCCCTGCTCGTCCTGCTCGAGGCCGTCGTACCGCTCGAAGCGCACGCCCCGCCCGGTCAGCTCGCCCACGGCCTGTTCGACGTCGTTCACCGGGAAGTTGAGGATGGTGAACGACGCTGGGGTGTGGTCGGGTTTGGGATAGACCATGATGTCCCGGTCGCCGGCGATGTGCAGCGTCAGCAGGTCGTGCTCCTCGGTTACTCTCAGGCCGAGCGTCTCGCTGTAGAACTCCTTGGCCTTCGGGATATCGTCCACCGCGAAGCCGCTGTACGCATTGGTATTCGTGAACATGATTCACTCCTTCTGGCTGCCGGCAACAGCCTTGGTGACGATCCCGCCCACCTGCTCGGCGGTGTCGAAGTTGGGAGAGAGGAGGTTCTTGGTTAAGGCGAACGTCACCCCGGTCGCGGCGTCCGCGTAGGCGTTGCTGCCGCCGACGCCACCCACGCCGAATACGTGCTGCGTCTCGTGCGCGTTCGCCATGGATTGCCCGAGGGAGTAGCCCAGCCCCCAGGAGGAGGGGAATCCGAAGACCTGGTCGACGCCCGACATCGCCACGGCGGAGACCTCGCGCAGCCGTTCCGGCGAGATCAGGCGGACACCGTCCACCTCGCCCAGCAGCGCGGCGTACATGCGGGCCACGGCGCGGGCGGTCACGGTGCCACCCGCGGGGATGTTGGCGGAGCGCACGTCGGCGCGGTTGCCGTACGCGGCCGTCGTGCATTCCGCCGGCCCGATCTTGAGCATCGGCGAATCCGGAGGCAGATCGGCAAACATCTCCGGGCCGCCCTCGACGGCGGCATCCTCCAGCCGGGCCAGCCTGCCCTGCTCGGATGCGGGGATGGCGAAGAAGAGTTCGTTGGCGACACCGAGTGGCTCGGCCACTTCCTCGCGCAGGACCTCTGAGATCGGTTTGCCGGTGACCCGGCGAATGATTTCGCCGACGATATAGCCGAACGTCACGGCGTGGTAGCCGATCTTGGCGCCCGGTTCCCACCACGGCTCGGCATCGGCGATGATCGCGACCATCTTCTCCCAGTCGCACATATCCTCGACCGTGAGGCCGGCCGGCAGGCCCGGCACGCCGACCGACTGGCTCAGCGCGTGCCGCACGGTCGCGGTTTCCTTGCCGTGGGCGCCGAACTCCGGCCACAGCGCCACGATCGGCGTGTCGTAGTCGATGATACCGCGCTCGGCCAGCACGTGGACGGCGGTCGCGGCCATGCCCTTGCCGATCGAGTAGCTGAAGAACAGTGTGTCCGCCGTGACCGCGCGTCCGGTCGCCGGATCGGCGACGCCCGCGACGGCGTCGACGACCAACTCGCCGTGCTGGTAGACGGCGACTTGGAGCCCTCGCTCCTCACCGGATGCGACGAGGTGGTCGATGGCTTCCTGGACCTGTTGCTGAAGGCTATCGCTCATGTTCATGTCCCTTCGTGATGGTCGATTATCAGATCGTCACAACCGGATCGGGATCGATTGCCCGTCCCCCCAGATTGTCGTTCGGAGGGATCCACTTTCGACAATGGCAAGCGGGTTGTCGCCGGGCGGAGGTAGGACGACGCGCTGCTCAATAGCCCGGTGGCCGTCGGAAGCCGCCGGTCACCGGCGACAGGGCAGTTGCGGTTGCCAGCAGGCGCGATTCATCCCAGCGTTTTCCGACCAGCTGTACCCCTATCGGTAAGCCGTCACCATCCCGCGTGTAGGGCAGGACGACGGCCGGGTGGCCGGTGTAGTTGAAGACCGTTGTATGGGCGCCGACCAGCCAATAGCTTTCTTCCCGACCGTCGACCTGTACTGGCGCTCCCGTTGCGCGGTGGGGAAACGCGGTGGTCATCGACGGTGGGCACACGAGCGCGTCCCAGTCTGCGAAGAAACGCTCCCAGGCGATTATCGATTGGTCACGTCGATGGAGCGCTTCGAAGTACTGGGCCAGGGATGTCGGGGGTGCATCCTCTCCCGGCTGGAATGCTCCGACCATCATGCCGATGAGTTCACCCGCCCTGGAGAGTTCCTGGTTGAAATCGAGCGCCGGCAGCGCCGCTTCTTCGACGATGGCGCCCGCGCCATCAAGTTGGTGTGCCAGTGTTTCGACCGCATCGCGCACATCCGCCGCGACCGGGACGCCTGGAAACGTCGGGGCCACGGCGACTCGCAGCCTCTTGAGTGACGGCGTTGGCGCACCGTCAACCGGCACCGGCTGGACGTCGGTGTCGCGCCCGTCCGGTCCGGCGATGATCGCGTAGAGCAGCGCCAGATCCTCGACGGAGCGCGCCATTGGCCCGATGGACGACATGAGGCGGACGCCGCGCGGCATCTCCCGCGGATTGGGGATCACGCCGTCTAACGAGACGCGATGTTCGGTGGGCTTCAGACCAAACAGACCGCAGAAATGGGCCGGAATGCGGATCGACCCGGCCAGATCGGTGCCGACGTCAAACGGTGTCATCCCGGACGCCAGCGCCGCCGCCGCGCCGCCACTCGAACCGCCCGGCGTCCGCTCGATATCCCAGGGGTTATTGGTGCGGCCAAAGATGGGGTTACTAGCCTGCGCGGGGTCGCCCAACATCACGGCGACGTTCGTTTTGCCGAAGAGCACGCCGCCCGCTGCCTTGAGGCGGGCCGTCACCGTGCCATCGTCGCGCGGCACGTGGTCTGCCAGGGGTGGAAAGCCGACGGTGGTGCGCATCCCGGCCGTCGTGTGGGCATCCTTCAGGGCAAATGGCACGCCATGGAGCGGCCCCCAGTCCTCGCCGCGCGCCAGCGCGTCATCCGCTTCCCGCGCCCGATCACGTGCCCGCTCGATATCCATGATCACCACGGCATTCAGGATAGGATTGTGGTGCTCGATTTGCGCCAGGTGCGCCTCCAGCGCTTCGGTCGCCGAAACGCGGCTGTTCCGGATCGCGGCTGCCAATTCCGTCGTACTGGCATACACAATGCTGTCCCTGTCCATCGTGATCGTTCCTGTTTGGGTCTGCACCGCGGTCCAAGCGACCAGCGGCGTCTCAGTCGTCGATTGCCTGGTAAACCGACGTCCAGAAATCGAAGAAGAGAACCGGACCGCTGGGATCATCCATGAGGCGCTGGGTCATGAGGATACCGATCAGCTCCTCCGTGGGATCGGTATACCCGGACGTGCCATAGCCGCCGTCCCAGCCGAACCGGCCGGGCACATCCGCCAGGTCGGCGCGCTTGGTGACGACGGCCATGCCGAACCCCCAGCCGCGGGTGTCCCAGAAGCCGGGAAAGAAGGCGGAGACCGCCTTCTGGGCGGAGGTGATGTGGTCGATCGTCATCAGCTCGACCGCCGGCCGCGACAGGATGCGCTCGCTGCCGTGCTTGCCCTTGTGCAACATCATCCGGCAGAAGGCGAGGTAGTCGTCGGCCGTCGAGACCAGCCCGCCGGCGCCGGACTCGAAGACGGGCGGACTGGCGAATCGGCCGCCGCGGGCTTCGTCGAAGATCGCCAGGCCGCCGGTCGCGGGATCGGACTGGTAGGAGGTCGCCAGCCGGTCGATCTTCGCCGCGGGCACGCTGAAGCCGGTGTCCTTCATACTGATCGGGTCGAAGATGCGCTCGCGCAAGAATGTCTCCAGCGTCTGACCGGAGGCGCGAGCGATCAGCACGCCCAGGATGTCGGAGCCGCTGTTGTAGAGCCACTGCTCGCCCGGCTGATGCAGCAGCGGCAGGCTGCCGTAGCGCTGCATCAATTCGTCGGGTGGATGCACCGGCAGCTCCGCCCCTGGCGAGACCCCCGCCTCGTCCATTGCCGCCTGGATGGGGTAGAGGCCGGGGGGAGCCATCACCGCGCCGTAGCCCAACCGAAAGGTCAGCAGGTCGCGCGGGCTAATCGGCCGGTCGGCGGGTACGGTGTCATCGAGCGGGCTGTCGAGGGCGCGCAGCACCCGGCGGTCCGCCAGTTCCGGCAGAAACGAGTCGACCGGGTCGTCGAGCCGCAGCCGACATTCCTCGACCAGGATCATCGCCGCCGCGGCCGTAATCGGTTTGGTCAATGACGCAATGCGGAAGATCGTGTCGCGCCGCATTGGGTCGTTGCCGCCGACGGCCATCGTGCCGACCGCATCGACATGGACCTCGCCCCGCCGGCTGACCAGCGTGACCAGCCCAGGCACGGCACCGCGCTCGACATGCCCGGCCATGACGTCGTGCATGCGGTCGAGCCGCGCCGTGGACAGTCCACCGCTGCTCATCGATTGCTCCCTCCGCCCTGTCTCAATCGACGCTGATGGCCGTTGTGGCGCGGCCTCCGCCGACCGCGCGACCGCGGTCATTGGGACGGCCAGCGCCGCGGATGCTGCCGCGGTTTTCAACAACCTCCGGCGGTCGAGTCCCGATCGATGCCTCACCGGTCGCTCCTTGCCGCGGTCCTACCGAGTTCACATCAGGTGCCAGACCGCGCGGCCCGGTACGCCTCGAGGCGGTCGGCCAACGCTCGCGGGCGGCTGAGAGCGGGGCAGTGACCGCTCTCGATCTCGTCGGCGTCGATGCCGAGACGGTCCCGGACAACCTTGCGCACCCATGCGGCGGGGAAGAGGCGGTCGTTGCGACACAGCAGATACCGCGTCGGCACATCGGGCCACGCCGCGAGCGGCCACGGTTCCTGCCATGGGGTGTCTGACTGATTCCGCCCTTTCGCCAGGGCCGCGGCTGCCAGGTCCGGCGGCACGTCGTGGTAAAAGACGGCGAGATCGCTGGCGTCCTCCTGCTCTTGCTGCTTGTAGCCGGTGTTGGCGAACATCTCGTTCGCTGATTCGCCCGGCGAGGGGACCATCCCCGCCACCAGCACCAGTAACTTCGACGGCACCCGGTTACACACAATCGGCGCGGTGTAGCCGCCGAACGATTGGGCCACCACGATCAGGTCGGTACGGTCGCCGATGGCATCGACCACCGTGTCGGCGTAAGCCGCCAACCCGGCCGACTCGTCGTTGCACGGCAGATCCATCGCCACGACGTCGTGGCCCCGCTCACGCAGCTCGGCCGTCACCAGGTGCCAGTACCAGGCGACGTCCCCGGCGCCGTGGATCAAGACATAGGTTGCCATCGTCGACATTTCCTCCAACGATTCGAGATCACAAATCACCCTGCCTCTGGCAGGGGCGCGTCCAGGAACGGTGGAATGATCGGCAGCAGCAGATCGGTGCGGCCCAGCACGCCGAAGTGCGTCGTGCGCGGCAGCAGGGCGAGCTCGGCATTGGAGACGGCGCCGAGGTCGCCGGGACCGCCGCCGCCGAGTAGCTCAAAGAGTTCCAGCGCGTGCGCGGGGCGCACGTTGTCGGCATCGCCGAAGACGAGCAGCGTGGGTGCCGTGACCGTTTTGATGTCCTCTGTCCAGTCATAGTCCTGCGCCAATAGCTCGCCCAACTTGCCGACCAGGACCGGGAAGTCTTCGGGCCTCGGCGCGACCTGGACGTAGACCTGGTAAATCGGCGTTTCGCGCATTGCCGCGGCAGCTTCGGCCGTCATCTGCGACATGCCCGCGAGGACCTCGGGATGCCAACCATCGCGTCTGAACACGGTCGAGGCAATCACGAGCTTGCGCACCAGCTCCGGGCGCCGGATCGCGATTTGCAGCGCGACGCCGCCGCCCAGGGAAAAGCCGAAGAGGTCGGCGCTATCGAGTCCGAGATGATCGAGCAGGGCGGCGACGTCGTCCGCCATCGCCTCGAAGCTGAACGGGCGATCGATGTCGGCGGTGTGCCCGTGTGCCTGCAGCTCGACCCCTATGACTTGCCGGTTTTGGGCAAAGGTCGGCAGCAGCCGTCCGAAATCGGTCGCAATCGTTCCGAAGCCGCCATGTAGCAGCACCAGCGGTTCTCCGGCGCCGTGGACTTCGTAATAGAGATCGAGACCGTTCACGGACGCGTAGTTGCCCGCGGCAGGGAGCGGCGACGCGGCGGGCGTGGCCTCCGTGGTTTGGGCACTGGCCCTGCCCGTCGTCAGGTTGGCCGCCGTCAGGGCGGCGGGAATGGCGAAACCCAGCGCCGAGCGGCGCAACAAACTCCGGCGATCGAGGCGTGCCCTCCCGATGGCGGAAACGGTTGCATCGTACGTCGGTGCGTGGTCAACGTCCATCGTCAACTCCCTGTGCTGGGATTGGGCAGGGTGCGACTACACCGCCCCTTAGCGCCAAAATCGTGGGCCTGCTCGGCGTCTTACTTGCCGGCCGGCTGGTAGGTCAGATTGAGGACGCCCGTGCCGAAGGTCTTGGCATCCACCAGTTGCAAACCCTGCTGGTCGGTCCCGTCCGGGAAGAGACGCTTGCCGCTGCCGACGACGATCGGGTGGACCAGCAGATTGAGCTCGTCGAGGAGGCCGTCGCGCAGCAGCGACCGGACGAGGGTGGCGCTGCCGGTGATCCCGATGTTCTTCCCCGGCTGCTGCTTCAGCTTCGTGATTTCCTCCACGACGTTGCCCTTGATCAGGGTCGAATTCTGCCAATCGACGGTGTCGAGGGTGGTGGAGACAACGACCTTCGGCGTGTTGTTCATGTAGTCGGCCGGCGGCACGTCGCTCGCCTGATGCGGCCAGTAGCTCGCGAACTCCTGGTAGGTCACCCGACCCAGCAACATGGTGTCCGCGGCGGCCATTTGCGAGCCGACCGCCTCCCCCATCTCGTCGTTGAAATAGGGGAAGTGCCACTGATCCGGCGCCTCCACGACGCCGTCCAGCGAAATAAACAAACCCGCGACGATCTTTCTCATGATGATCTCCTTCGACTTCTTGATGCCGGTTGCACGTTTTTGCTCGCGTGATACGGGCGGCATGCCGCCCGTTTGCAGCCGGCACGATTGCGCCGGCGCTCGCGGCGCCTGATCCAGGGTAGGCGAGCGACGAGCGGAAAGCGTCCGTCAGACGACGGAATTCCGCGCATCGGTCGCGGATCCGCCTGATCCATGCCACTGATCGATTGGTCTCGTCGCAAAACGACGGTCGGTCGCACGCGGTTGCTTCGGGTTGAGCTCCTTAATTGGCCGCACCTCGACGGTCGCGAGGCGTGCCGACGGGATCTTCGAGGCCACCCGGATGGCCTCGTTCAGGTCACCGGCGTTGATGAGGTAGAACCCGCCCAGTTGTTCATTCGTTTCGGCGAACGGACCGTCGGTGATGGAGACCTGGCCGTTGCGAACCCGTATAGTCGTCGCCGTCTGGACGTGTTGCAGCGCGTCCGAGACAATGAAGCGTCCGCTCTGCCGGAGCTCTTCGCGGTAGGCAAGGATCTCGGCCACGATGGCGTCGTACTCGCGTTCGGGCAGTGCGTCCCACTCCTTTTCATCACGGTAGACCAGGCACAGGTACTTCATTGCTCCCTCCGAATCGTGGTGGAATGGCCACTCCACGAGATAGTCGTTCGGGGGAGCGCAAAATCGACAACAGCTTTGCCGAGCATGAATAGTCTGTCTTCGCCGGCTTAATCCGGCACAGCGAAGCTCCGCTCCCAGGAGCGGGGCTTCGCCAATCAAACCATGATGTCCATGAGCGGCGCCGGCTCGTGGGTACTAGAGCGGATCTCATAATTCTTGGTCCAGGAGGGGGAAGCCGCAATGGACGAAGAAGCCGCGGGCGTCGGCCGGGGTGATGGCGGCCAGGGCGTCCCCGATGGCCGCCACCAGGACCTCGAAGGTG
>JBOGUE010000179.1:0-4188 GCA_050695955.1 Thermomicrobiales bacterium
GGTTTGGAGAGCTGTCGTGAAATCCCTTGAGCTTGTGGTGCCGGACGACCTCTACGCATCGGTCGGCGAAACCGAGATGCACACCCTGGCTCAGGAGGCGCTCCTGGTCAGGTTGTACGAACTCGGCAAAATTGGCTCGGGTCGGGCGGCTCAGGTTCTCGGCATTTCGCGCCGGGAGTTCCTGGTTGACGTGCTTGGCCGCTACGGGGTGTCGTCCTTCGACGAGGAACTAGATTTGGCAGCAGAAGCTGCCCGTGGCTGAACAGACCCTTCTAGCGGCGCCCGTCGTCAGCGATACGAGTCCGCTGATCAGCCTCGCCACGGTCAGTTTGCTGCACCTCTTGGCGGATCCTCGCCATGCGTGGGCCGTGACCGGCTCCGGGAAAGCCTGACGACAGGGAACCGACCCGGCCTCCATGCGGTACTACACTAGAGAGGCGTCCGCCCGCACCGCGCGCGGCCCCGCGGCTCGAAAGGAGAGGCTTATGCGCCCCCCGCCCGTCCTCCACCGTCTCCTCGTCCTCAGTCTCCTCGCTCTGCTCGCCGGCGCCTGGGCACCGGTGCTATCGACCGCGGCGGTGCCCGCCGCCGTCAGGGAGCGGACCATCGTCGTCGTCAAGGACAGGCGGGTGACGCGCCTCGTCGATCCTGCCACCGGCACCACGCTCTGGGAGGTCAACACCTGGGCCGCCGCCGCCCTCGGACCGGACGGCACGCTCTACCTCGGCGTTGACCGGGACGGCGGTTCCGATGTCTTCGCGTTCGCGCTCGGCGATCCCAAGCCCACCCTGGTGTCCGACAGCGCGCCGGACGGGGCGCTGGTGGCCGGAGTCTCCCCTAGTGGCGACCGCCTCTGGCTCCTCACTTACGACTACGAGGGGAGGCAGCGGATGCTGCCGACCGCGCTCACCGCGCTTCCCCTCCCCGCCGACCGAGTCGTGCCGGATGGCCGCCCGCGCGCCTACCGGTACGAGGCTGGCGGTATATTGCGCAGCGATGGCCGCCGCTGGTACGGCTACGACCCGACAGCGGACCCGGTCCAGTTCGCGGAGGTCCTCTTCCGGGACGGCAAGCCGCTGGAGGCGACCCCGCTCCCCGACGCCATCGGCTCCGTCCACCTGCTGTCGCCGGGCGGACACCGCATTTACGTCGTCAGCTACCCGCGCCAGACGATCACCGTCGTCGACACCGCCGCGCGGGAGGTTGTGCACACGGTCGACCTCGGCCGCAAGCGCAGCAAGGCGCCGGCCTGCGCCGCCGTCCTCTCCCCGGGCGGCAGCCGGCTCTATATGGTTGCGCGCGAGGGCAACGCGCCGCTCGGGATTGACGTCTACGAGACCGCCACCTTCGAGCGGGTCGCCCGCTTCGTCCCCGGCCGGTCCTTCTACTGCCTGGCCATCTCCCCGGATGGCGAGCGGCTCTACGCCGATGACGACCGCGCGCTCGTCACGATCGACGCGGCGACGGGCGAGGAGCTGGCCGCCGTGCCGCTGGAGCGACGCGATGTGGCGCCCCCCTACCTCGATCTGGCGACCTCGACGGGCTGAGCCGCGGGCGCGGATGCGCGTCGCGATTGCGGGTGGAAGGAGATCAGAACCCTGCGCGGTCACCGACCGTGGCACCCCTAGCAGGAGCCCCGCGCTCCCCCCGTACGTCCTCCCCGACACGAGCAGGCAGGAGGTTCCCGATGCTGCAACCGATCCAGATTCTCCGCGTTCTGGCAACGATGGTGCTGGTCGCCGGGGCGGTGGCGCTCGATCAGCGGGCGTCCCGTGCCACGGCCGGGCCCATGGCGCCGCAGGACACCGTCATCTTCGAACGCCTTGGCTTACAGCTCGTCGACCCGGTCACGGGCGAGGTCCGGTGGCACGCCGAGAATCGCCGCGGCGTCTCGGGCGCGGTCACCACGTCCGACGGGGTGATCTTCGCCAGCGTGGCGGCCGCCGACGGCGGCGGGACCGACGTCTACGCAATCCCGCCCGGCGCCGCGACGCCGGAGAGCATCGCGCACCTGCCGGGTTGGGCCATCGTCGAGGGGCTGGGCGCGGATGGGGATCGCCTCTACCTCGTCGAGTTCGCCAACATCTCCGCCGAGGGCATGATTCAGGCGGCGACCGGCGTCCGCGACGTGCTCCTGCCCGAGCGCTGGCGGGGGAGCGCACCGGCGGCCACCGCCCGCCGCAACACGGGCGGCGGCGTCCTGAGCCCGGACGCGCGGCGCTGGTACCGGATGCAGTCGACGAGGCCGGACGGAACCGACGAGCTTCCCAAGCCTGAGCTGCTCGTCGTGACCTTCGCGGAGGGGGTGCCGCCGTCCGAGGAACGCATCCCGATCCCGGACGCACGGGGGTATACCGCGTTGCTGATGGCGCCCGACGGCAGCCAGCTGTACGTCGTTGACTTCCTCTCCCAGTCCGTCTTCACCGTGGAGGCAGAGCAGGGCAGCGTGAGCAAAGCCGTCGAGTTCGGGCAGCACCCTATCAAGCGCCCGCCCTGCGCCGCCGCCCTCTCCCCGCTGGGGGACACCCTCTACGTGCTCGGCAACAGTTCGAACACCGTGGGCGACGGCGTGCTCGCCTTCGATACGACCTCGTGGCAGCCGGTTGGTCACTTCTTACCGGGACAAGGACTAACCTGCCTGGCCGTCTCTCCGGATGGGAATCGCCTCTTCGCGTCGGCGGGCTCGCTCGTGATCATCGACGCGCGTACCGGCGAAGAGCAACGGCGCGTCGCGCTGTCCCCGATCGAAGGCGCGAAGCCGAATGTCGTCCTGGTGGCCACGACGGGCTGAACGCTAACTGCTACGCCATACAGAGGCCGCCGCGCTCCGTCAGGATGCGGCCGGCAATGGAGTTGGCATCCGGCGACAGCGACGGCGTCGTCCTCGTGCTTCCCGAGGCGGGCCAACGGGTACGCCATCGCGGAGCCCGGCCCGCGGGGCTGGCGCGGGTCAACGCCCCCACCCGCCGCAGGAGCCCTGCCACCAAGCGACCAGCGCACCCGGCTCGACTTCGCCCACTGCGTTCAGGAGTTGGTCGATGCCCACTCCCCGCGAGCCGACCAGATCGTCCTCGTGCTGGACCAGCTCAACATCCACTCCCCGGCGTCGCTATACGCCGCCTTCCCGCCCGCCGAGGCCCGGCGGCTGACGGAGAAGATCAAGACCCACTACACCCCCAAGCACGGCAACTGGCTGAACATGGCCGAACTGGAGTTGAGCGTCCTGGAGCGGCAGTGCCTGCTCCAGCGGCTCGCCGATCGCGCCGCCATGGAGCGGGCGGTGTTTGCGTGGACGGCGCGGCGCAATGCCGCAACCGCCACCATCGACTGGCACTTCACCATCACCGATGCTCGCACCAAGCTCCGTCGGCTCTGCCCGGCGTTTGAGTCCTGACAGACCACTCGTCCCTCACCATTGCAGCCGGCCAAGTGTCCAACCGGACGATGCCTCTGTCTCACATCACCCGCCGCTCCTCAAGCTCCGCGAACTCGTATCCTCGCCAGACGGGGATGCCGCAGTAGCGTTCGCCCTCGGGGCAGATCGGTTTGGCGCCGGAGCGGGAGCGCATGACGCAGGGGGGGCCGTCGACGTAGCGGCCGATGGTGGGGTGGACCTGGCGGAGCTGGGCGACCTCCTGGCGGGCGGTGGCGAAGATTTCGCGCTGGGCGTCGTAGCAGAGGCGTTTGATCCACTTCCAGAAGTAGGTCAAGAGGGTGCCGCTTTCGTAGAAGCGGACGCGGTGGGCGTTGGGGAGGAGATAGAGGGCGACCTCCGAGGAGGCGCCCTGGTCGAGGAGCGCGTTCTTGGCGTCCCAGAGGGCGCGCACGGTGGCGTCGTACTCGGCGCGGGCGGCCGGGTTGCGGGCGATGGCCCAGGGGAGGATGACGTCCGGGTCGCGGCGGAGGTGGGCGCTGAGGATGGGGCCGGAGGAGAGGGTGCCGCGGTGGCGCTGGTTCTGGGCTTCTTCGGCGCCGCTGATCCGCTTCTGGAAGGTGAAGGGGACGTGGTTCATTGTCTGCATCAGCTTCGAGTGCATGCCGAGGAAGAGGGCGTGGCCCAGATATGGGTTCTTGGAGCCGTCGAGGACCTGGGCGATGGCGTCGTCGTCGGAAAGGGCGGCGGGGGTGAGGCCGAGGACGGTGCGGACGGCGGCGGCCATCGTCTGCTCCGCGGCGGGGGTGTGGCTG
>JBOGUE010000180.1:0-17245 GCA_050695955.1 Thermomicrobiales bacterium
GATACATGACGATGCTGCGCGTGGCGTCGCCCGGCCCGCCTTGGGTCAGGACGATGATCGAGTCGAAGACTTGGAGGGCGCCGATGGCGAAGATGACGGTCAAGAAGAAGAGCGTCGGCGTCAGCAGCGGCAGGGTGATCTGGCGAAAGCGCTGCCACGGACCGGCGCCGTCGAGGGCCGCGGCCTCGTGATAGACCTCCGGGATGTTCTGCAGGCCGGCCAGGCAGACGAGCATGGCAAAGCCGGTGTTCTTCCAGACATCCATGATGATGACCGAAGGCAGCGCCCACGCGCGATCGCTCAACCAGGAGATCGGTCCGATCCCTACGTAGTCGAGGTAGTAGTTGATGACCCCGAGATCCTTCTGGTAGAGGTGCTGCCAAATGATGGCGATGTAGACGTGCGCGACCAGGACCGGGAAGAAGAAGGACGCGCGGAAGAGATAGCGGACGAGCCGCGGCATCGCCCGATTCAGCAGGACGGCCAGCAGTAGCCCGACGCCGATGTTGAGCGCGACCGCGAAGATGGCGAAGACAAAGGTGTTGCGGTAGACAGTGTGCAATCGCGTGTCGTCGACCAACCGTTGATAGTTGTCGAACCCGATGTAGGTCGGCGAACTGAGGGCGTCGTACTCGGTAAAGCTGAGGCCAATGGCGGCGAAGAGCGGGCCGACCACAAACGCGGTGTAGCCGATGAAGGTGGGCAGGATGAAGAGATAGCCGCTCAGCGCCTCGCGCCGGCTCTGCTTGGCCAACCACCGCCCACCAACCCACGACCCGCGCCGCGCCGCAACAGGCGTCGCCGCCACTGGCCCCTCCTCCCTCCGTCATTCCGAGTCCACTACCCCGTCATTCCGAGCTTGCCCAGGAATCTACCTCTGATGAGGGACATCATTCTGTAGAGCCAGATTCCTCTCTGCGATCGGAATGACGGGGTGCGCCTCCTTACGACTGGAGTTTTTCCATTGCCGCCGAGAGTTCCTCGTGAGCCGCTTTGAGACCGTCCTCGGGCGAGGCGCCGCCGCTCATGATCTCGCCAAAGTGGCGCATGAAGATCGATTCGAACTCGTTGAAGTTGGGCGGTGAGGGCACCGGCTTGGTGTCGTTGAGGCTCTCGTAGAAGATCTTGGCGTTGGGCGGCAGGCCGAGGAACTCCGGGGTCTCCGCCGCCGAGCGTAGCGCCGGGATGCTGGCCCCCGCGTTGGCCAGGGCGGTGTTGGTTTCGAGGCTGGTGACGTCTCGGATCAGCTCCCAGGCCAGTGCCTGGTTCTCGCTCGACGGGCTGATACCCCAGCCGCCGATGCCGTGGATGCTCGTCGCCGCCGTCTTGCGCGGCCAGTACTGGACGTCGAAGTCCATAAACTCGGAGGCGATGAACCCCGTCACCGGCCAGCGACCCCAACCGCTCATCGCCAACTTGCCAGCGGCAAAGAGCTGCTCGTTCTCCGTCCCTTCCACGCTCGGCGAGACCCCATGCACGTGGACGAGATCGTGGATGAAGGTGACCGCCTCGAGCACCTTTGGATCCTCCAGGTTCGACGCCGTCCAGTCGTCCGTCAGCGGGTAGGTGCCGTTGGTGAGGAACCAGGGAACCAGGCCGAAGGTGAAGAAGGGGATGCCGAACCCGTAGACCTTATCCCCGCCCTCACCTTTGGTCAGCGCCTGTGCCGCGGCAAGGAAGTCGTCCCAGGTCCACTCCGCCGCGGGTGGATCCAGCCCAGCCTCGGCGAAGAGCTTGGTGTTGTAGTAGATCACCATGTTGTTCCACTCGACGGGGATTTGGTAGAGCTTGCCGTCGACGGTGAAGGCGTCCTTCAGCGGTTGCGCCATCTCCTCGTTGAGCAACGCCTGCATCTCGGCGTCGGCGGCGACGAGCTCGTCGAGCGGCGCCAGCAGTTCCTTGTCGACCAGCAGCCGCGTCCCTTCGATGGCGACATGGATCAGGTCCGGCGCCCTGCCGCCGGCGATCTGGGTCGTGAGCTTGTTGGCGTAGTCGCTCCAGCCCTCGACGGGGACGAAGTTATCGCTGACCTTGACATTCGGATAGCGCTGGTTGAAGCGGGCGATGGCGTCCTGGTAGATCTTCTGCTCGACCTCGCCGCCGTAGTTGAACGTGCTGATGTCCGCCTCGGAGTCGGCCGGAGGGGGTTCGCCCTGCGCGGCGAACGCGCCCATGATGCCCCGGCGCCCACCGGCCGCGGCGAACAAACCGGCCGCGCCCGCCGCCGTCACCAGATGCCTGCGCGTGATCGTGCCTTGCTCGACGTCCACCGGTGCCGCGCGCCGACCTGCCATGGATCGCTCCTCTCACGCTCTTGCCACACGCCATATTCGGGAGCCTCAGCCTATCACTGCCTTCTAAACACCGTCAAGTCCTTCGGGTAAAATCGTCGGACGTTTTTGATAAACATCTTGTGAACTTGACGACGATTGGATATCGTGGACCCCACGAGTGGAGGTCGCCGGTGGGCTGATCGTCGGCGATTCAGCGAAATGATCCGGCGAGACGCGTGTCGCGAAGGGAAGGGTGCAGTGGTTGAGGTTGTGGCAGTCCGACCTGGGCGCGTGGAAGATGAACTGGACACCGCGTACGCTGGCCCTGCCGCTCGCCACGTCGCCATGCCGCTCGGCGGCATCGGCGCGGGCCAGATCGCGCTCGGGGCGGACGGCGGTTTGCGCCAGTGGCAAATCGCCAACCAGATCAATCACCTGGGCTTCGTGCCCGACAGCTTCTTCGCCATCCGCGCCACGACGATCGAGCCGCCGCTCGACGTGCTCCGCATCTTGCAGTCGCGCGAGGTCCTCGACCGCCCGACCGACCCCACCCCGCTGGTCACCGACGACCAGATCCCGCCCGATCAGCGACGGTTGCTGGAGCGATTCCCCGGCATGGCGCGAACCACCTTCCAGGGCGTCTACCCCTTCGCCCGCATCCGCTACGAGGACGACGAACTACCGGTGCGGGTCGCGCTGGAAGCCTTTACGCCCTTCGTTCCCCTCGACGCGGAGGCAAGCGGGCTACCGGCCATCCTCTTCACCTTCACCCTCCACAATGCGTGGCTGCACCAGGTCAGCGGCTGCCTCGCGGCCACCCTCCAGAATGCGGTCGGATGGGACGGGCTGACTCCAATCGCCGGCCACCGTTGCCCGCTCTACGGCGGCAACACCAATCGCCTCCGCCGCCGGCCCGGCCAAACCGCGATCGTGATGGAGAATCCTGCGCTGCCGGATGACCACCCCGGCGCGGGCCAACTGGTTCTCATGGCCCTCTCGCCGGACGCCTGCCCCTACGAGCGGTGGAGCGCGCCCGAGCAGTTCGTCCGCTTCCTCGAAGGCTTCAATCCGACTCACGGCCTGACCGGGCACGACTTCGCCCGCGAGCGCGGGTATCGCAACGCGCCGGTGTCGCCGGTCGGTCCGAGTCCGGCCGGCACGACCTGGAATGGCGGTTTGGCGGTTCCATTCCGGCTGCACCCCGGCGAAACGGCCACCATCACCTTCGCGCTTGCCTGGCACTTTCCGAACCGATACGTCAACTTCGACCAGTTCGGGCCGCCTCGGGATTACGGCCGCGGCCGTTTCTGGCTGGGCAACGCCTACGCCGCCCGCTTCGCCGACGCCATCGACGTCACCGAGCATCTGGTGGCGCATCGGGAGCGACTCGACGCCAATTCGCGCGCCTGGGAGCGGACCCTGACCGACAGCACCCTTCCCGGCTGGTTGGTCGAAACCCTGGCGGCACAGGGCAGTCTCATGCGCAGCCCAACCTGTTTCTGGACCGAGGACGGCAAGTTCTTCGGGTTCGAGGGGTCACTCGGCGCCTCGACGGGGATGTGGAACGGCACCTTCGGCGGTTCCTGCCCGCTCAACTGCACCCACGTCTGGAACTACGAGATGGCGCTGGCGAAACTCTTCCCGGCGCTGGAGCGCACGATGCGCGAGACCGACTTCGAATATGTCCAGGCCCCCGCGGGCTATATCCCGCACCGCACGATCGCACCGCTCTACCTCAAGCAGCTCTGGGACCAGCCGATCGGCGGCCCGACCAACCCGGCGCTCGACGGTATGTTGGGCACGGTTCTGAAGACCTATCGGGAAGTGCGGATCGGCGGCGACCGCGCCTGGCTCGACCGCCTCTGGCCGCGCGTCGAAAAGCTCCTCAGCTACATCCTCGCCACCTGGGACGAAGACGGCGACGGCGTCCTCCAGGGCGAGCAACCGAACACCTACGACATCGCCTTTTATGGGCCGAACATGTACATCGGTGCGCTCTGGCTCGCCGCGCTTCGGGCCGGGGAGGAGCTGGCAACGCTGCAGGGCGACGCCGCGTTCGCCCAGCGACTCCGAGAGCGCTTCGAGCTGGGCCGCGCCAACTACGACGCGTTGCTCTGGAACGGCGCGTACTACATCCAGATCCTCGACGAGTCGACGCCGCTGGAGGATCAATTCGGCACGGGCTGCCTGGCCGACCAGCTCTTCGGCCAGTGGTGGGCGCACCTGCTCGGCCTCGGCTACGTCCTGCCAGAAGAGCACGTCAAGGCGACGCTGCGCTCGATCGTCGCGCACAACGTGCGTGAAGGCTTCGAGGGGTTCGCGCATGACTACCGCGTGTTCGCCGACCGGGACGATACGGGCTTGCTGGTCTGCACCTGGCCGCTCGGCGGCCGGCCGGAGGTGCCGGTGCGTTACTGCGACGAGGTCTGGACCGGCATCGAGTATCAGGTCGGCGCGCACTGCATCATGGAGGAGATGGTCGACGAGGGGCTTGCGATCGTCGCCGCCCTGCGCCGGCGCTATGACGGCACGCGCCGCAACCCCTACAACCACATCGAGTGCGGCGACCACTACGCCCGCGCCATGGCCGGCTGGTCCGTCCTGGAGGCCCTCTCCGGTTTCCGCTACGACGCCACGGCCGCCGCCCTCCGCTTCGCCCCCGCCGGCTCTCCCGCCGAGTTCCGCGCTCCGGTCGTTATGGGAACCGGTTGGGGGGCATTTGCGCAGAGGCGGGAGGGATCGGATGCCCGCGTTCGCCTCGATTGCGCCTATGGAGAGATGGGCGCGCGGTCGTTGACGGTAGGCGACGTCGCCGCGGGCGCCGTGCGTGTCACCGTTGGGTCGCGGTCGGTGGATACGGCAATCAGTCAGGCGGATGGAGCCTTGACCTTGACGTTCGCGGAACCCGTTGTTCTGCAAAAAGGCGAACGACTGGATGTTGAGATCACGTCGTAGGGGCGGACATCGCCCAGAGGGCACCCGGTCCGCCCCTACGAACGCATTGCGTATCCTGCACCTCGCGACTACTTCGCCTGCTCCAACCGCCCGTAACTGACGATCTCGGAGAGTGGCTTGCGGCCGGCGACTGCCGGGTTGGGGCGGTGGTCCTTGGTGGTGGTGGGGTAGCCGAGGACGACGACGGAGCGGGCGGTGCGCTCGGCCGGGATGCCGAGAACCGCTTTTGCCGCCGCTTGTTGCGAGGCGTCGCCGAACCAGGCGGTACCGCCGCCGAGACCGAGCAGGCGCGCGGCGATCAGCAGCCGCTCGGAGACGCGGCCCTCGTCGAACGCCTCGCTGATCTTGCTTTCACCATCGAGCACAATCGCGATCGCCAGCGGCGCGCCGGCCACCCAGTTGATCGGCGGGCGCACCTGGCTGATCTGGCGGAGTTGCTCCTTGTCCGTGACCACGATGAAGTGCCAGGGCTGCGTGTTGCGCGAGCTGCCGGTCCAGCGCGCGATCTCAAGCAACTCCTGCAACACGTCGTCGGGCACGGAGTCCGGCCCATATTGCCGGGCCTGGCGCACCCGGCGCATCTCCTTGGTGATCTCATGGGCGTTGGCGACTCGTTCCATGATGCTCTCCATCCGTTTCGCGCCTCGCGGGGCGCCTTCCCGATCGTCCGCTCCACTATCCTAACAAAAGGAACTTACGGGTGAATAGCGGACGTCAAGGACTCCCTGCATTCATTGTCACGAGGCTTCGCCGGCTTACGGGCGGCCGGCGTGCCGCCAACCACGAGGGGTGACGCCGTGGGTGTGCCTGAAGGAGCGCACGAAGTAGCCCGGCGTGCCGTAACCGACCCTCCGGCCGACCTCCTCGACCGCCAGATCGGTCTCGACCAAGAGGCGCCGCGCCTCCGTCATGCGGCGTTCGGCGATCCATTCCTGCACGGTTCGTCCGGTCTTCCGCCTGACGACTGTCGTGAGATGGCCCGGCGTCAGGCCCACGGCCCACGCCACGTCCTTGAGCGAGACAGGCTCGCGGAAATGCTCTTCGATAAAGCCGAAGACATCGGCAAGCAGCGGTTCGTCCTTTAGCCGGAGATCACCAACGACATCTGCCGCCAACCGCGACAGTTCCACGAGGAGCAGTGTCAGGTGCGCCAATACTGCCTCCTGGTACCCGTCCCGCCGTTGCCGAAGCTCACGATCGAGAGCCAAGCAGCGCGCGGACCACGTGGGCTGGTCGGCGGGGGGCACCTGTACGCGTTGCGCGCCCCCTGCCGCTCCCCGCACGAAGGGAAAGAGCAGTGGGTGTGCCCGCCAGGAGAGGAAGGCGCCGGGCGCCCGTGAGCCGAGTACCTCCGGTGGAAATGCGACGGCCCAACCCTCGGCCTCATCGAAGCCGTGCTCATTCTCTGCCCCCACTACCTCGCCGGGCGCGATGACATAGGCGTCGCCCGTCTCCACCTGCCACTCCCGATCTCCCAAGCGCATCGTACCGCCGCCCCGCTCAAAGTAGGTAAGCACGAGGAAGTCGTGCGCGTGCGCGTACGGCGGTCGCGCCCAGGCCGCGCGTGTCAGACGGAAGGCGCTGACCGGGGGGACTCCAGGCATCGCCTGGTACGTGTAGACCGGCGGTCCACCCGTTCGTTTCTCCAGCATCCTCGTCGTACTCAAACCGATCCTTCCGTTCCTTGACCTCAACAACACGCCGCCACCGTTATTCCAAGCGCCCTTCCGCTGTGCCGCGCTCTCTCATTGTCATGCCGCGCGTGTCGAGGCATCTGGCTCTGGCGACGGATGGCGCTCATCAGAGGCAGCCGCCTCGACAAGCTCGGTATGGCGGGGAATGGACGCTCAGGATGATGAGCAGGGCCGTCCCATCGTGCCGACGCGCCACCCGGCCATGATAAACCGAAGATCGTCCCATATGTCCAAAACTTTCTCCCTGCGCAGCGCAATTCAGGCCATCAATACTCGTATCGTATCGCAAGATCGTCCTGGTGACGTGAGCGAGCACGGTATATACGCGGCAAGGAGGTTCCTTAATGAACAGCGTCGAACAAATGATGGATCGCCGGAGCAGTTCCGGCGCGCGCGGTCTGCGAGACACCTTCAGCGGCCCAGTCTACCTGCCGGGTGAGGACGGCTACGAGGCGGCGCGGCTGCCCTGGCGCCGCAACATCGACCCGCATCCGACCATCGTCGCCGAGGCGTCTCGGGCGGAGGACGTGCGTGCCGCGCTCCTGACGGCGCGCCAGCACGATCTGCCCTTCGCCGTCCAATCCACCGGTCACGGCGTCGTGCTGCCGGCCGATGGCGGCCTGCTGGTGAAGACATCGCGCATGAACGCGGTGTATGTGGACCCGGAATGGCGTACTGCCCGGGTCGGTCCGGGTGCGCTCTGGTCCGACGTCATCGCCGCCGCCGCGCCGTTCGGGCTGGCGCCGCTGTCGGGCACGCCATCAGTCGGCGTGGCCGGCTACACCCTGGGCGGCGGGACCGGGTGGCTCTCGCGCACGTACGGCTTCGCCGCCGACAGCCTGCTGCTCGCCGAAGTCGTGACCGCCGAGGGGGAAGTGCTGACGGCCAGCGCCGGGGAGCATCTCGATCTCTTTTGGGCTATCCGCGGTGGCAGCGGCAACTTCGGCGTCGTGACCGAGCTGACCTGCCGGCTCTACCCGGTCGACCGTGTCTACGCGGGCGTCTCGTTGTACGCCATCGACCGGGCTGCCGAAACGTTCGCCCGCTACCGGGATTGGGCGATCGAGGAGCCAGACGAGCTAAGCACCGCGATCATGCTGCTGCAGATGCCCCCTGCCCCGCACCTGCCCGAGCCGGTGCGCGGCAAACGGGTGCTCGCCATCCGTGTGTTCTCGCTCGCACAGGCGGAAGCGTCCGAGCGGCGGCTGGCGCCGCGGCTCGCGGCCGCGGGACCGCCATTACTGAGCGGATTCGGGACGATGACCTTCGCCGAGGCAGGCATGGCCATCGCCGGCCCACCGTCCCCGCCGATGGCCGCCCGGCAACACTTGGACCTCTTCCGGGAGGTATCCGACGACCTGATCGACACGCTGATCGAGGCGGCCGGCGACGGGTCCGACTCGCCCCTGGCCGCGATCGAGCTTCGTTACTGGGGCGGTGCGATGGCCCGACCGGCGGCGGACGCCGGCCCGGTGGGCCACCGGGACGTGCCCTTTTCCGTCACCGCCGCCGCAATGTTCGACGGATCCCGCGAGCGGGACGGCATTGACGCCTACGTGGATCGCCTGGCCGCGCGACTCCGGCCCCATGCCACCGGTGGCTCGTTCCTGAACTTCCTGAGCGATCCGACGCGGACTGAAACCGCCTACGCCGCCGAGGACTACCGGCGCCTTGTCGCGCTCAAGCAGATCTACGACCTGGACAACGTCTTCCACCTCAACCACAACATCCCACCGCGGCCTGAACCGAATCGTTCCCCCAGCATCATCTAACCCCGAGATTCCGTGCCCCCGGAGCTGCAACGAAGGATTGGAGCAAAGACTATGACCGACAAGATGAGCTTCGCGGATTGGGCCCGCGACCACGCCATCGCTGCCGCCTCGCTGGACCCGCGGGCACCCCTGGACGACCTGGAGCCGCTGCGCGAGGTGATCGGCGACGCCCGCGTCGTGGCGATCGGGGAGAGCGCCCACTACGTGCGAGAGTTCTACCTCCTGCGGCACCGCCTGCTGCGTTTCCTCGCCGAGCGCCGCGGCTTCGCCGTCTACGCGCTGGAGGCGCCCTTCACCGAGGCCCACGCCATCGACGCCTGGGTCCAAGGCGGCCCTGGGACCGTAGCGGAGGTCGCGGCCACCGGCGTGGCCTTCGACCAGGGGCGCAGCCGGGAGATGCACGACCTCCTGGCGTGGATGCGGGCGCGCAACCGTACCGCATCTCCGCCGCTGCGGTTCGCCGGGGTCGGTCTGCCGGCCTCCGGCGGATCCCCGTCGCCCGCACTCGAGGAGGTCGCCGCCTACCTGCGCCGGGCCGACCCCGACGCGCTGCCGCTGCTGGAGCAGGCCGCCGGCTTGGCCAGGAGCTACCATGACACGGCCACCTTCAAGGCCATCAACCGCAACACGACCCTGGAGCCGGCCGTGCAGGACGCGCTGACCGCCGCTCTGAGCCGGTTGCTGTCCCGGATGGAGACCACTGGGGTCTACCAGTGCAGCCAGCACCATGGGCAGGACCACGCCACAGCGCTCCAGCACCTGCGCGGCGCCTGGTATCTGGATCACTTCTACCGCGACTTGGCCGGACGGGGCATCTCCGTCGAGCACCCGCATGCCCTCCACGATGCCTTCATGGCCGAGTCCGTCCCGCGGCTCCTCGAAGACGGGGCGCCGGACACCCGCATCGTGCTGGCCTGCCACAACATCCACATCCACAAGACCCCGATCACCCACGGCGATGCCGTCCCCTTGCTCCCTCAGGGCTACCACCTCGCCGAGGCACTCGGGGGCGACTACCTGGCCATCGCCGCCACCAGCAACCGTGACCGCACCGCACGAATGACCATGGACCCCGAGCACCCGCTGGGCTTCGGGGTGAGCGATTGCCCGCTGCCTCAACCCGCCGACGGCAGCGTCGAAGCCGCATTCGCCACCGAAGCACCCTTGGCGGTTGCCGACCTGCGCACCGCCCGCCTCGCCGTCCACGACACCGAATCCTTCCAGCGGATGCGGATGGAGGACTATTTCATGGACGTCCCCATCTTCGACGCCTTCGACGCGATCGCGTTCATTCCTCACACCAGCTGCGCTGAGAGGGAATCGTGAGTCCGCGGATAGATCGCATCAGCCGCGTTAACAGGGCCGCCAAGAGAGGAGCATCGATGAAGATACACCAATCGTCCGAGCACCATTTCGACACGGTCGTGATCGGCGGCGGGCAGGCCGGCCTCGCCATGGGCTACTTCCTGACCAAACAAAACCGCAACTTCGTCATCCTCGACGCCGGAAGCCGGGCCGGCGAAACCTGGCGGAACCGCTGGGACTCGCTGCGGCTCTTCACCCCGGCATTTCACAGCGGCCTGCCGGGCATGCCATTCCCGGCGCCAGGGCGCTCCTTCCCTACCAAGGACGAGACGGCCGATTACCTGGAGACCTACGCAAGCAGGTTCGACTTGCCCGTGCGCCTCGGGCGGCGCGTCGAGTCGCTGGCCCGCCGCGACGACGGCTACGTGGTATGCGCGGGAGCCGAGCGGTATACGGCCACGCACGTCGTGGTGGCGACAGGGCCATACCATCACCCCCATATGCCCGAGTTCGCCGCGGGACTCGATCCGGCGATCCCGTGGCCACACTCCAGCGCCTACCGCAACCCCAGCCAACTGCCGGCAGGTGACGTACTGGTGGTGGGCGCCGGCAACTCGGGCGCGGAGATCGCCGTGGAACTCGCCGCCACCCGGAAGACGTGCCTGGCTGGCCGCGACACCGGGCACATCCCCAACGGCCTGATCCACAATCGCCTCTCCCTGTGGCTGGCCGACCGCCTGCTCACCGTCGATACGAGGCTCGGCCGCAAGATGATCGAGGCCCACGCGCGAGGCGGCGATCCCCTCGTCCGTCTCAATGCCGCGGCGATCACGGCGGCCGGGGTCGAACGGATGCCCAGGGTCGAGGGCATCGCGGACGGCAAACCCCGGCTCGCGGACGGTCACATCCTGGACGTGGCGGCCGTCGTCTGGGCGACCGGCTTCCGTCCCGACTTCGGCTGGATCGATCTGCCCATCTTCGACAGCGGTGGTCACCCAATCCACCATCGGGGCGTGGTCGCGGCCGCCCCCGGCTTGTACTTCCTCGGGCTGCCCTTTCAGAGCACGCCCACTTCGACCCACATCGGCGGCGTCGGCAAGGACGCGCGCCACCTCGCCGCGCACCTCGCCACCCGCGCCGGCCGATCGCGGCAACCGGCGCGGCCGGCATCGCGCCCATCGGCAGAATCACCGGCGTGAGCGGGTAGCCGGACGCCTCTCCTGGGCGCCAACCCCCTCATGATGAATGGAGCGAGGAATCGAGCACGCGGTTCGATTCCTCGTTCCTTGCTCATCGCTCCTCAGTTCGCGCTCGGCCCCTATCCCCTGTCTGGGACATTCGGTCTAAACTAGCGACAGCGACTACGCGAGGTCAGCCCTCGTGCCCGACCCATCACCCACAAGGGAGCGCAAGAAACCATGGACCAGATACTTGCCCCGACGCGGCCCGACCCGTTCGGCGCCCGCGCGACCCTGACCACCAGCCTGGGCAACACCGTCAGTTACTACCGCTTGCAGGCGTTGGCCGACCAGCAGGTCACCAATCTCGACACGTTGCCGTTCACCGTTCGCATCCTGCTCGAAAACGCGCTGCGCAACGCCGGCACGGAGTTCGTCGACCCGGAGGACGTCGAAGCCCTGGCCAAGTGGAAGCCGAAGGGCGCGTCCGACAAGGACGTCGAGCTCCCCTTCCTCCCCGGTCGGGTCGTGCTGCAGGACTTCACCGGCGTACCGGCGGTGGTCGACCTCGCCGCCATGCGCTCGGCCGTCGCCCGCCTCGGCGGCGACGTCACGCGGATCAACCCGCTGGTGCCGGCCGATTTGGTGATCGACCATTCGGTGCAGGTCGATCGCTTCGGTACGATGCTCGCCTTCGCCCGCAACGTCGAGCTGGAGTATGAGCGCAATGGGGAGCGCTACGCCCTCCTGCGCTGGGGTCAGCAGTCGTTCCAGAATTTCCGGGTCGTCCCGCCCGGCACCGGCATCGTGCATCAAGTGAATCTTGAGTACCTGGCCAGTGTCGTCGCCACGCGGCCGGTCGGTTCGGAGACGGTCGCCTTCCCGGACACACTAGTCGGCACCGACTCCCACACGACGATGATCAACGGCCTCGGCGTTCTCGGTTGGGGCGTCGGCGGCATCGAGGCGGAGGCGGTGCTGCTCGGTCAGCCGCTCTACCAGCTCACGCCGGAGGTGATCGGCGTGCGGTTGACGGGCAGCCTCAAAGCCGGGGCGACCGCGACCGACCTCGTCCTCTACGTCACCGAGCTGTTACGCGGCTACGGCGTCGTCGGCCGCTTCGTCGAGTTCTTCGGCACAGGGCTGAGCAACCTGCGCTTGGCCGACCGGGCAACGATCGCCAACATGGCCCCGGAGTACGGCGCCACCGCCTCGCTCTTCCCGGTCGACGATGAGACGCTGCGCTACCTGCGCATGACCAGTCGCCCAGAGGATCTGATCGACCTCGTCGAGCGCTACTGCAAGGAGCAGGGGCTTTTCCGCACCGACGAGACGCCCGACCCGACTTACAACGACGTGCTCGAGCTCGAGCTCGGCACCGTCATCCCCAGCGTCGCGGGACCGCGCCGGCCGCAGGATCGCGTCCCGGTCGGCCAGCTCCGCCGTGTCTTCCGCTCGACCTTCGACACGCTCTTCGCAGGGCACCCACTCGACGTGGAAGAGGAGCAGGAGCTTACGCGGCTCGAATCCGAGGGCGGCGCGTCCGCCGAAGGCGCGGCAACCGCGCAGGCCGCGACCACCGCCACCGCTCCCGCGACCGCGACGCTGCCGCGAACGAAGATGCTGCCGCGGATCGGCGACGTACCCGTTGAGATCGGCGGCGCCAAGGAATCGCTTCATCATGGCGCGGTCGCCATCGCCGCCATCACCTCCTGCACCAACACATCCAACCCGTCGGTGATGCTCGGCGCCGGTCTGCTGGCCCGAAACGCGGTCGAACGCGGGTTGCACACGCCAGAATATGTCAAGACCAGCATGGCGCCAGGTTCCCAGGTCGTCGCGCGCTACCTGACGAAGTCCGGGTTGCTGCCGTACCTCGAAGCGCTTGGCTTCCATATTGTCGGCTACGGCTGCACGACCTGCATCGGCAATAGCGGCCCGCTGCCGGCGCCGGTGGCGGAAGTGGTGGACGAGAACAACCTGGTCGTCGCCGCCGTCCTCTCCGGCAACCGCAACTTCGAGGGACGCATCCACCCGCAGGTGCGGGCCTCCTTCCTCGCTTCGCCGCCGCTGGTCGTCGCCTACGCCCTGGCCGGCAGCGTCGACATCAACCTCAACCGTGACCCGATCGGCCACGACCCGAACGGTGACCCGGTCTACCTGAAGGACATCTGGCCGACGCAAAAACAGGTGCTGGAGACGATCGAGGCATCAGTCGAGCCGGCGATGTTCGCCGAGGAGTACAAGTCGGTCTTCGCCGGGGACGAGCGCTGGCAGGAGTTGCCGGTGCCCGAGGGGAACCTCTACGAATGGGATGCGGCGTCCACATACGTGCAGGAGCCGCCCTTCTTCCAGGACCTCTCGCCGGAACCGGGACCGCTGGCGGATGTCGATGGCGCGCGCGTACTGGTGATGGTCGGCGACTCGGTCACGACCGACCACATCTCCCCGGCCGGCTCGATCGCTCGGACCAGCCCGGCCGCCGCGTATTTGATGGAGCACGAGGTCAAGCCGTACGAGTTCAACTCCTACGGCTCGCGGCGCGGCAACCACGAGGTAATGATTCGCGGCACCTTCGCCAATATCCGGCTGAAGAACCTCCTCACGCCTGAAAAGGAGGGGAATTGGACCCTCTACTTGCCAACCGGAGAGGAGACGACGATCTACGACGCCTCGATGCGCTACCAGGCGGAGGGCACGCCGCTGATTGTCATCACTGGCAAGGAGTACGGCACCGGCTCGTCCCGCGACTGGGCGGCAAAGGGCACCCTACTGCTGGGCGTCAAAGCGGTGATCGCCGAGAGCTTCGAGCGGATCCACCGGTCCAATTTGGTCGGCATGGGCGTGTTGCCCCTCCAGTTCCTGCCCGGTCAAAACGCGGCGACGCTCGGCCTGACAGGCCACGAAACCTTCGCCATTCGCGGCGTCGCGGACGGCCTCGCACCGAAGGAACAGCTCACGGTCACGGCCACCGGCGAGGACGGCGCGACGATCGACTTCACCGTCGTCACCCGCATCGACAGCCCGGTCGAGATCGAGTACTACCGCAACGGCGGCATCCTGCAGACGGTGCTGCGCCGGCTGGTGAGTACGACGGCAAGCGCATAGGACGGGACGCCCCTCCGGCCCCCCAATTCTGGGGGGAGACGAACGAGGGCACGCTTCAATGACGGTTGTGGTCAGCATGCCAGTCAGTGAAACGTTCGCCATCCCCCGGTACGCCGACACGATCGTCGCCGGCGGCGGCACCGCCGGCGCGGTCGTTGCGGGGTTGCTGGCGGCAGGGTCCGTCGAGTCGATCCTGGTGCTGGAGGCCGGGCCGGACTATGGGCCGCTGACGGGGAATGGCTGGCCGGCCGCATTGAAGGACGCCAGTCAGCTCGCCGATAGCCACGATTGGGCGTACGACAGCGGGGCCTGCTATGCCGACCGCACCGTCGCCTTTCAGCGTGCCCGCGTGATTGGCGGCTGCTCCGCACACAACGGCTGCGCGGCAATCTGGGGCAGCCGTCTCGACTACGACGCCTGGGCCGCGGCCGGCAACACTGGCTGGGCGACCGACGACCTCTTGCCGCTCTTCCAGTCGGCCAATCGGCGTCTGCGCGTGCGACAGCCTGGGCCGGGGGAGATCACGCCCTTTCAGCAGGCGTGCCTCAACGCCGCGCCGGCTGCCGATATCCCCATCGTCGCCGACCTCAACGACCTCGACGAGGACATCGGGATGGCCCCCAGCCCGGTCAACATTCACCAGGGCGTCCGCTACAACACCGCCTTCGGCTACCTCGATCCCGTCCGCGATCGGCCCAACCTGACCATCCTCGGCAACATGCCGGTCGATCGCCTGCTGCTTGATGGCGACCACGTCACTGGCGTCGTCGCCGTTGGGCCGGACGGACCGGTCACCATCGAGGCCGGGCGCGTCGTCGTGGCCGGCGGGACCTACGGCTCGCCGGCGATTTTGCTCCGTTCCGGCATCGGCGACCCGGAGGAGCTCCGGCAGGCGGGCGTCACGCCAACGCACGCGCTCCCCGGCGTTGGTCGCAACCTGCACGACCATCCGTCCATCTTCCTTTCCTTCGCCGGCAGTCCGGAGTTGCAGCGGCAGATGCGCGCGTTCGGCGCGCGCCATTGGGCGCCGGAGGAGCAGACGATTGGCAAGGCGCGCTCGTCCCATTGCGCCGAGGCGTTCGATCTCCATCTCTACCCGGTCAACTCGCCCGATCTGGATAATCCCGGCAACCGGAGTTGGGCCATCTTCGCCGCCTGCATGACGCCACGGGCCCGTGGCACGCTGCGGCTGGCGGGAGCGGACCCGGCGACCGCGCCGGTGATCGATCACCAATACCTGTGCGACGTCGATGGCCACGACCGCCGCGTCCTGGTCGACGCGATCAAGCTGGCCCGCGCCATGGCCGCCGCCCCATCGTTGGCAAACCTGATCGGCGCCGAGCTCGCCCCCGGTCCGGAGGTGCGGACAGACGACGCGATCGCGGATTGGATCGACCGCACCGTCCAGCACTACTTCCACCCCGTCGGCACCTGCAAGATGGGTCCGGCGTCCGATGCGGAGGCGGTCGTCGACCTGACCGGTCGCATCCACGGTCTTGCCAACGCCTATGTCGCCGACTGCTCGATCATGCCGGTCGTGCCGCGCGCGAACACGAACATCCCGGCGGTGGTGGTTGGCGAGCGGATCGGCCGGTGGCTGGCGCGGTCCAGTCACGCGTTCAACGTCGGATAGGCAACAAACCTCCGGAACATGCAGATAGAGTGCGGTTGTTAGTGGGAGAACCCTTCCGATACGATGCGTTCGTACGCGCTAGACTAGTTCATTGGTCCCGAGGCATCGGTGTAAGCCGCGCGGTTTGCCACGGCCCGGAGACTTGAAGATGCGCCGCTGTATTGCGCTGTTCCTTGCGATTTGTCTGCTCTGTGCCCATCTTGCTTGGTCACCGGCCAGCACCTTCGCGTCCGACTCTCAGGACGCCGCCGACACGGCCTACTACTTGTCCGAACTGGAGGCCAACGGGCAATTCAACGCCCTCTATGACTTAATCCACCCAGATGCCCACGCCATGATCCCACGAGCCGCGGTGATCGGCTGGTATCAGAACGAGTTCGCGCCGCGCGGAGCCAGCCCTGCCACGATTTCGGGCGTCCGATTCGTGACGTGGACCTGGGCCGTTACGGGCAAGACTTACCACCGCACCGCTGAAGTATCGTTCGTGCAGACATTCTGGGACGGCGGCGCCAACACGGCCTTGGAGGATGTCGTCCGGCTCGTCAAGACCGACGGCGAATGGCGGTGGTTCTTTGGACGAAGCAGGGAGTTCATCAAGGAGCAAATTGCGCTCTACGTGCCCCAGTCGATCGCCGGAGGAACGCTTGCCGATCTCGCCGTTGCCGATATCGATGCTTACTGGCAAGGCCTCTTCGCCGCAACTGCAGTGGGATATGAGTCGCCAGACGTCATTGCCTTTGTGGGCGCGACGCCGACCGGGTGCGGCTACGCTGCCGACCAAGGATTTGCCCTCTATTGTTCTCTCGACCAGACGATTTACTACGACATCGGCTGGTACGAAGTTATCGTTTTGGAAGTTGGCGACTTCGCCTGGGTCAACGTACTGGCTCATGAGTGGGGGCACCACGTTCAACACATCCTTCAAGTCAATGGTGTTTCCAACCCGCGGGGGAGACCCCCCATCCAGGAGGAATTGCAGGCCGACTGCCTGGCAGGCGCCTATGCTCTTGACGCTGAGACTCGCGGTCTACTCGACGTTGGCGACGTCTTTGAGGCTGTGACCCTCGCTGCCCTATCTGGGAGCACCGATCATGGAACCGGGGATGACCGCTTGACCGCGTTTATGAGCGGATATTTGGGCGGATTGGTCGGCTGCGGTCTGACTTTATGAAATCCACGCCTACCACTTTTGATCCTGCAATTCTCCTCACCAACTGTTTCGTTCTCGACGGATGGAGGCAAGGTCGACGACGGTGGCAGACATCCAACTCACCGTCGGCGGCATCTGCGACGGCGCCGGTGCATTTTGCGATACCCCGTGCTACGA